>NZ_JAZDXA010000049.1:0-34228 GCF_040170545.1 Sphingobium sp. MK2 | reverse complement strand
TTAATCTTGTCGAGCATGAGGTGATAGCTTCTCAATATGAGAACATCTTCAGCGTCCCGCATATGCAGGAGGGCCGCTAGAAAAATTTTCCAGACTTGGGGCGATGAATAGATGACACCCGCAGTTTCGATCTCGGCTGCGATCGATTGCACGAGATCCGATAAGATGCGGGATGTTCCGACATGACGGATTTTACGACCTCCCAACTGGTGCAGTTCGGGATCGAGCAACGCGTTTGCCATTTCCTCTCCCGGGCAAAGATGCAGCAAGTGGACGGCGACGAACAGGGTCGAACCATAGGACAACAGATCCCCGACCAAATGACATAGCCGGCAATGATCATTCAGGAAAAGTTGCATTCCTGCGTCGGACAGTTGGAGCTTATATGCTCTGGATGCCTGATGCGCCATTATCGCCCTCCATCTGACTTGGCAAAAAACATGCTTGTCTTGTCCATTCCCATGCATGCCGGTTGATTCGGCTAAAGTAGAACCCGAACGGCCATGGGAACAAAGCAAGAAACCGGAAATGTAATTCCGGTTTCCGGCAGTGTGGCTCCGATCATCGGCACTTCATTACCTCAAACCGGAACGGCAGTTCCTCCTGCCTTGCGACCCGGCTGCTCCTGCTGTCACTCAGGCCGAGTTGAAACGACAAGGCCGTCAAAGCCTGGCGCGGGACCAGATCATCAAGTGGTTCTCAAGGCCAGAAGCTCGACTACTACTCAGGAGACTTGCGCCCATGGACAGAACGCTATCGGTAGGTGTCGGCTTGCTCGTCGGCTTTGCGGGAACGACTATGTTCTCGACCCCCAGCATTGCGCAAGAGGCGACTGCGGTTACTTCCCCTGTGGCTTTGGGAGAAGCTGCAAAGATTGCGCAAGCGCAGCTTCAGCAGACCTTCACGAACCTGCGCTTCGAGGAATTTGGTCCAGCGCCGGTCGAAGGTCCGATCTATCAGGCAAGCGCCGGCGGCCGGATCATCTACTACGCGCCGCGCAGTGAGCATCTTTTGTTCGCGACGGTCTACGACCGTAACGGGGTCAACCTTACCGCGCTGGCGCAGGAACAGGGCGCGGCGCGACGCCTCAAGGCCATCGATCCTGCCAAGGCACTGGCGATCGGACCTGAAGATGCGCCCACGGTCATCGAATTCACCGACCCCGACTGTCCCTACTGCCAGGCGCTCGATCGCTTCTGGAGCGCCAAGGCCGCCGAAGGCAAGCCGGTCAGGCGTCTCATTTTCTTCGTGAGCGGCATCCACCCGACCGCAGCGGCCAAGGCGGAGCATATCCTATGCTCGGCAGATCGCGAGGCGGCCTACCGCGCGGCCTATTCAGGCCAGACACCGCCCACCCTGCGTCAGTGCGCGGAGGGCCGTGCCAGGGTCGCGCAAGATGCTGAACTCGTCGCCAAAATCGGCGTCTCAGGAACGCCGACGCTGATCGTCGATGGCAAACTCATCTCGGGCTTCCAGCAGGCCGAACTCGAGGCGTTCCTCGATCGGCACGCAAAGCCCAAGCTTGCAAAGGCAGCGTCCGATGCGCGGCGCTGAACGGGCGCCCGCCATCGCGGCTGCGCACAATCTCTTGGCGGAGAGCATCCGTTCTGGCCCCAACTGGCCTGCGCGGATGAACCAGGATGCCGGCGGCGGCGGGCTCATGGAGCCGTCCACCGACGCCCCGGCCGACACCGATCTTCCTTCGATGCCGGCAGGCTTGGGTTGGACGGCTCCTTTTTGGAGCAATGCTATGATGCGTACATTTGGCAGCAAGGTCCTGGCGGTGGCCAATATCGGTCTCCCTTTAGGCGCGATCGCCCTGGTGGGCGGTCCGGCCCAAGCCTTCTCGGCACCGGCCCAGGGCGATCTTGGTTACGACATATACGATATCGTCGTGAACCAGGGTGTGAAGGGTCCGATGGGATTTGTAGGCGGCGTCGCCGCTTTCCTGTTCGGCGTCTCACGCCTGTTCTCGAATATCATGATCGGCATCCCGACCATCGTCGCGGCTGTCTGCCTCATCAAGGCGGACTCCATTCTCCAGACCTTCGGGATGGTCGTCTGAGACGCGCGGCGCGGCTGCGGCCTGGCTGACCTGCCAGACGCATGCCGCACCGGCAACAGGCTGGGGACCGATGGTCGGTTCCTGGAGGATGATACCTTTGGAGGTATCATGAAGCAGGAGGAGAAGGGCAGATGGACGAACGCCTTCCGCAATATCTGCATCGGCCGGTCCAGATCCTGTGGTTCGGATCGGATGAGTTTCTACTCGCGACCTCGAGCATATTCGTGGCCGCGATCGTAGGCGGACTTGTCGGCTGGGCGCTCATCGCTGCGCTTCTCCTTTTCATTCCGTGGAAGCGGACCAAGCCCAGGGGCTATCTCCCCCATCTTTCCTGGCGCTGGGGTCTTGTTTCCTTTCCTTATTATCCGGGTCCCACCCAGACCCGCTTCTTCGAGTGAGCGCCATGGGGTTATTGCATCGCAAAGAGGGTCAGGAGGATCCGCTGCTGGGCAAACCGGCGAGCTACGGCATCCATCGCTACCTGCAGGGGTCGGCGAACCTGTTCGAGGAGAACAGGCTGCTCAAGGTCGCCATCGCGGGCATGTTCGGCGTCACCGCCGTGCTGGGCGCGGTCATCTACACGACCAACCAGAACGCCCGGACCGTGATCGTCCCGTTCGGCGCCACCGGCGACCTCCATGTCTCGGGCAACACGCCGTCCGAAGCCTATATCGTCGCCATGACGCGCAACATCGTCGCGCTGTCGGGCACATGGTCGGCCTATTCGGCAGACCGGCAGTTCCAGGAGCTGCTGGGGCTTGTCCACCCGTCCGCCTATGGCGCGATGCGCGACAGCCTCAACGCCATACTCGATGAACTGGCCAACAATCCGACGCTGTCGATCGCCACTTACATTCGCAACGATCAGCCGGTCCGCTGGACTGCCCATGAGATCGTCGTGCCGGTGGAGAAGGTCCGGGTGATCGGCGGCGTGATCCGCAAATTCCGGGGCATTTTGCGCATCGGCTACGGCATCGAAAATGGCCGTTTCTGGCTGACGCGTCTTTCCGAGGAGCAGTTCGATGTCGAAACACGCTAATTACGGCATAGGCGCATGCGCCGCCCTGTCCGGGCTACTCCTAATGGCCGTGCCAGCCTCAAGCCAGACGCTCCAGGCGCTGCCCGACCAGACCAGTCGGATACGTCTGTCCAACCGCGACATCAACCATGTCGTGTGCGAGGGCGGCGAGATCGAGGATATCAAATTCTCGGCCGAGAAGGGGCTTGCCGTCGAGAAAGGCGGATCGGACGCCTGGATCAAGTTCCTTGCCCGCGAAATCGACGATGGCGGCCAGATAACACGCAGCTATGTGACGCAGCCGTCCGAATTTTTCGTGCACTGCAACGGCGCCACCTATCCGCTTTATGCCGAACCGGCGGAAATTCCGGCGCAGACGATCGTGCTCGTCCCCGGCGCCCGGCAGCGCGCCCAGGCCAATAGCGCATTGATGGCCGCGCTGGCCGATGAAGATCGCGCCGTCTCCATCACCATGGCCCTGCTCGACGATCGCATTCCCGCCTCGTTCAGCGAGGTTGCGCCATCCGGTAGCGCGATTGCCATCGCGGCCGTCCCAGGCCTGTCGATCAGCGAGCAACGCCGTGTCGCCGTCGAGGGCGCCGGACTTTCAGCATCCCAATATCATGTGCGAACCCCGGCAGCGGTGACGCTGGACGAGCGCCTGCTGGTCGATCCGGTCCTTGGGACAGGCATTTTCTCGATCACGCTGGACCGGGTCCATCTCGATGCCGGTGAAACGGCGCGGCTTGTCGTGGTGCGCCGGGGAGCCGGGCAATGAGCGGCGAGATGGACGGGGAGCGCCCAGAAGCTCCGGCCCCTTCCCCCGAAACCCTGTCCCCCTATCAGGCGCATATTGCCGCGCAGAGCGCCGGACAAAAGGAAGAGGCCGTGCGCCGTCCGTCCCCGGCCTTGCTCGACTGGAAGGCGCAATGGGCCAAAATGTCGGCGCGACAGAAGCTGCGCGCGCGCCAGTTCGCCGTCGGCGTTGCCGTCAGCGCGCTCGGTATCGGCCTTTATGCAGCGTCCGGCAGCAAGGAGGAGGTGAAGCCCACCGACCCTGCCGCATCGCTCAACATGGGCGCAGGGCTGCGCGGCGACAGTCTCGAGGTCAAATTGCGCGGCGACCTGAAAAAGGTTCTCGATGGCCAGCAACTGCTGGGCGACAGGGTCAGCGCGATCGAAGAAGGCAAGGTCGTTCCCGGATCACATGCCCCGGGAACTCCAGGTGGCCAGACCTTCGATGGCGATCTGCCGCCCGCCCTGCCCGACAACGTTCCTGCCCTGCCCTATCCGCCCGAGACCGGCGACATCAGCGCGGATGCCGACAGGCTGCCGGCGCCGCCCACCGGTCCGGTTGCGCCGCCTGCCCCGCCCGCGCCGCCGGTCGAAAAGACGGTCGGCGCGATCGGCTCAGCGACCGGTCAGGTCGTGGCCCAGGGTGCGGGCGACAATGCCGCATCGTCGAAAAAAAAGAATCGGACGATCTATTTACCGCCTGGTTTCATGAAGGCGCGGCTCCTAACCGGGATCGACGCACTGGCGAGCCGGGACGCGACCAGTAATCCTGAACCGATCATCGCGCGGGTGCAGGCGCCCGCCGTCCTGCCCAATGAGGTGAAGGCCAACCTTGCCGGCTGCTTCGTGGTCGGCAACGCCACCGGCAGCCTCGCCAAGGAGCGAGTCGAGGTGCAGCTCGTATCGCTCTCCTGCGTGGATTTCGACGAGCATTCGATCGTCGATCAGCCGGTCAAGGGCTTCTTTGTCGATACCGACGGCAAAAAGGGCCTGTCTGGCAAGGTGGTAACGCGCGCCGGGGCGACGCTGGCGCGTGCCTTCATTGCCGGGACCATCAGCGGCATCTCGCAGTCAGTCGAAAGTACGTTCGGCAACACCTCGACCTCAGCCTTGGGCACCGTGCGCACGCTCGATGCCGGCGACGCCGCCAGGACCGGCATTGCCGGTGGGCTCTCCAAATCGTCGGACAAGCTCACCGACTTCTATCTCGATCTCGCCCGCCAGGCTGGTCCCATCGTCGAAGTGGGCGCCGCCAAGGATGTGGTCGTGGTGATCCAGGAGGGCGCCACCCTCGAAATCAAACCCGGCGCGGGAGCCAAATTCTGATGTCCGCGCCCATGGGAGACACAACGATGAAGATGCTCCGACCCTGCCTCCTCGTCTTGCCCTTTCTCGCGCTGCCCGGCTGCGCGACCATGGGATCGGTGATGTCGCCCTATAGCGAGAAATTCTCGTGCAAGAATAGCGACCATGGGCAATGCATCCATCCCGATCAGGCCTATGCCGATGCGCTCGCGGGCCGCGCCTCCAAATCCGATCCCGCCGTCACCCATGACCGCAAGCTGCTTGCACCGGACAAGAAGCGAGCCCGCGGTATGGACAAGGGGCCCGCCAGGCTTGCGGCGACACCCTCGGCTATGGCGCAACCTGGCCAGGGCAGTGTCGGCGCGCTGATCGAGGGGCCGCAATCGCCGATGCTGCGCCCATCGCGCACGATCCGTACATTGATTCTCCCCTATGCGGACAAGCAGCGTCCCGACCGGCTTTATATGGCGCGCTATGTCTATTCGATCATCGACCGCCCGGCCTGGGTGGTAGGCGACTATCTGGTCGAGCCTGGCGGGCGAACGCCCGCGCCGCCGGTGCTGCGCACGCTGCGCGAGCCCCAGCCGGGCAGCGCAGACGCGCCAACCGCAGAGGCCACCCCGCTGG
The DNA here is from genome assembly GCF_040170545.1 of Sphingobium sp. MK2. Classification (NCBI taxonomy): domain Bacteria; kingdom Pseudomonadati; phylum Pseudomonadota; class Alphaproteobacteria; order Sphingomonadales; family Sphingobiaceae; genus Sphingobium; species Sphingobium sp. MK2. The sequence continues at coordinate 28,418 of NZ_JAZDXA010000049.1, read as the reverse complement.
CCATCCATCTGGAGAAGCGGCCATGACCGCGCGGCCCGCCCACAAGGGTCTGAGCTATCAGCGCCTGCGCGCCGCCGTGACCCGCGACGCCTATTCGGACTTCCTGCCGATGGTCGCCTGGGTCGAGGAGGAGGAAGCGTTCCTCTGCATCGACGATGGCTGGGGCCAGGCCTGGGAACTTGTCCCGTCCGCCTATATGTTCGCCCATGTGCAACAGGCGTTGCTGGGACTGCTCAATATTCATTTCCCCGAAGGGACGGTCCTCCAGCTCATCACCTTTGCCGATCCGCTGATCGATCCGGCGCTCGACGCCTATCTGGATATGAAGGTCCGCCCAGACCCGCTGGTCCAGGCCTCGGCCCAGCGCACGGCGGACTATCTGCGCGGCGGAACCCGGGGGCTCGATGCGCTCCATGCCATCCCGGTGCGCGACTTCCGGTTGTTCCTCTCGATCAAGACGCGGGTGAAGCTTGGCGCGGACCTGCGCCGTCAAGTCGAGGAGCAGCTGGCGAAGATGGGTATCCGGCGTTTGCCGCCCGACGCGCTTGTCAGCTTCTATCGCCGGATTTTCAACGGCGTCTTCGCAGCCGCGCCGGGTGTGTTCCTGAGCGAAAGCATGGGAGGCATGCCCGCCCCTTCGATCGCGCGACAGATTATCGAGGCCGGCCCGGATCTCTGTTTCGAGGGCCCCGAAGTGTTTCTGGGTAACCAGGTGGCCCGCTGCCTCACGCCCAAGGCACCGGCGCGCCGGATCACCGCCGAACGGGCCAACCGGCTCATGGGCGGGATGCGCGGGAGCGCCGAGGATAGCGACCAGATTGGCGGACCATTCCTCTATTGCCTCTCGGTCCTGTTCGACCATTCGCAGTTCGAGATCCACAAGCGCGCGCAGATCCTCTCGGCGCAAAAGGCAGCCGGCAGTTTCGCCGTCGAGGTCGGCAAGCAGATCGAGGAGATCGGCTGGATCCTGGATGAAGCCTCGAACAGCCGCTTCGTCTCGGTCATCCCCACCATGTGGGTGTTCGGTCGCGACCGCGCCCAGGCGCGCGAACTGGCCGCCCGCGCCAAGCGCTTGTGGGAATCAGAACCCCTGCCCTTCATGGTGCAGGAGGAAAGCTATCTGCTGCCCGTGCTGCTCGCGGCCAGCCTGCCCTTCGGCCTTTATCCCGAGAAGCAGACATTGAAGCTGCTGGAGCGCGATTTTCGCATGCCCGTGAAAGCCGCCAGCCTGATGGCGCCGGTGCAGACCGATTTTCGCGGCGGCGGCCGCCCGGCCCTCCTCTATGTCGGACGCAAGGGCCAGCTCATCACGCTCGATCTCTTCGACCCGCGGATCAACAATTATAATTTCATCGTCTCGGCCGAGTCCGGCGCGGGCAAGAGCTTCCTGCTCAATAATTTGTGCCAACAATATTATGCGCAGGGCGCGCTCATCCGTATCATCGATATCGGCGGCAGCTACCGTAAGCTCTGCACGCTCTGCTCCGGGCGTTATATCGACATCGGCGAGGAGCGCCTCGTCCTCAATCCCTTCGACATGGGGCTGGCGCTCGATGGCGAAGACAAGCAGTCGGCGATCGCCATGGCGGTCGCGATCGTCGCGGAAATGGCGAACGCCTCTACCCGCAAGCCGGTGACGACTTCGGAATGGAATCTGCTCAAGTCCGCCGTGCAGTGGACCGTCGACAGCGGGCGCGGCGAAGACGGCATCGACGCGGTGCGCGCTTGGCTCGGCCGCTATCCCGACAATGCCGCCTCCGACCTCGACCGGGTCGACCATCTCGTGCCGGTCGCGCGCGAACTAGCGTTCAACCTGCGCGATTTCGGGTCGCAGGGCGCTTATGGCCATTTCTTCAACGGTCCCTCGACGCTCGACATCTCGCGCGACGAATTCGTGGTGCTGGAGCTCGAACGCTTAAAGGCGCTCCCTGACCTCTTCAACGTTATCGTCATGGTGGTGGTGAACGCGGTCACCCAGGAACTCTATCTCTCGGCGCGCGACAAACCCCGCTTCGTGCTGTGCGACGAGGCCGCGCAGTTCATGACCCGCAGCGACGGGCAGGACCTCTCCCGGCTCGCCGAGGCTTTTGGCCAGGGCTATCGGCGCGCGCGCAAATATCAGGGCAGCTTTGGCATCGTACTCCAGAGCATGAACGACCTCATGCTTTTTGGCGGCACCGGACAGGTGATCCTGGAAAATGCCGCGACCAAATTCCTGTTGCAGGGCTCCACTTATGACAAGGCGGTGGACAACAAGATCCTCGATTATTCAGGCTTCGTCCTCGATCTTCTGAAATCGGTCCGGAACGCCAAGCCCAACTATTCCGAAGTGTTTATCGACAGTCCGCTGGGCCTGGGGATTGCCCGGCTGGTGGTCGATCCCTTCAGCTACTGGATCAATACCTCGGCCCCCAATGAGGTCGCCGCCTTCGAGGCGCTGGTGCGGGCGGGTCGCAATCCGCTTGAGGCGGTGTGCGAACTGGCCGGGGTCGACCCCGCGCAGGTGCTGGGCGGAGATATCCGCCCGGACGGGAGGGCGGCATGACGCACAAGCCTGTGGCCCATCCCGACCAGTTGGCGCTCGACTGGGAAAACGACCCGGCGATCGAGGCGATGATCGAAGCGCGCGTCGCGAGGCGCGCCGAGGCCGCCGCCTTCCAGTGGCGCGTGCGGCTGGTAGCCATCGAAACCTGCATGATGGGCAGTCTCGTTATCGCAGCCGGGATCGCGCTCGATCAGCCGCCGCTCCAGACCATTCGGGCGGGCATTTTGGTGGCTACCGCCTGCTGTGCGAGCGGCATGCTGCTGATCGGTCTGTCGGGCGCATGCGGGATGCTGTGCTCGCGCTTCAAACAATGGAGGGCGCGATGAAGGCAGATCACGCCAATGGCTTTGATCATGGTCTTGTCGGAGACGATGTCCATGGGCTTATCGCCTATGCGCGCAGCGTGAGCGACCCGGCGCTTGGTGTGGACGCGGTCGCGCAGGCGATCGTCACGGTCATCCAGGCGGAACGCGGCTTTGCGCGGCTGTGCTACACCCTGCTGGTGACCGGCGGCATCGCCAATGCCGTGTTTTGCGCGTTCGCGGCGGCGTGGATTCTCCAGGTTCCGCTTGTCGAAGCCATCTTCATCGGCATCTGCGCCGGAATGGGCGCGAGCTCCACGGGTCTGATCCTCATTCCCTGGGACGCAATCGCCCAGCGCCTTCGTGATTTCACCCAGCGGTGGAGGCGGACATGAACGGCATCTTCTCAGGCACGCCCGCGCCAGGGCCCATCCGCCTCCTCATCGGCAGCCAGGGGCTTGCGCTCGTGCAATCCTGTATCGCCTGGCAATTGCCCGCTATGCCCGCGGTCGTTCGCGTTCTTGGCGCGACCATAGCGATCATCGCGACAGCGGCCCTTGTCAGCGCCGCGATAGGCGAGGGGCGCGAAAGCCCGGAGCCCCATTGGAGACGGCGCCATGGTCGCTAGATTCATGGGCCTTGGCCGCCCTCGCCATGCCCGCTCGGCCCTGTCGGCACTCGCACCATTGGCGCTGATGACCGGACTGCTGACGCCCGCGCCCGTCACGGCTGCGACCAGCACCATCGGCCGCACCTGGCCGATCGCCGAACCCGATGCGCTGAGCGAGATCGAAGGCCGCGTTGCGCATGTTCCAGACATGAAAACCGCTTTTGGCCCGCGCGAACGCTGGTCGGCGATGCAACCTGCCGCGCTCGGCATCGCCCGCGCCGATCGGAACCGGACGGTGGTGCCCTTCTATACCCTCGATCAGGATATCCGGCTGCCAGGCGGAAAACTCCTCTATGCCAAAGGCTATAGCTTCAATCCCCTCGCCTATGTGGCGCTGCCCCAGCGGCTCATCGTCGTGCATCCTCACGATCTGGCCTGGGCGCTGCGTACCGCAAGGCCCGCCGATTTCATCCTGCTGGCCGCCGGTGGTCTTTCCCAGGCGAGGGATGCAGATGCCGATGCGATCACATTGGGTGAGCGTCACGGCCGGGCGCTGTTCCTGCTTGAAGAGCGCGTAAAGGCCCGGCTTGGCCTCACGGTCGCGCCGGTGATCGTCGCCCAGTCGGGGCAAAAGCTGATGCTGACCGAGGTCGCCATGCCCCCCAGTCCACAGAGGGCAGCGCGATGAACATGGTCGCGATCCGAAGAGCTCTGACGCTCGGTTCGGCCTTTGCGGCGTTGGCTATCGCCTCGCCCGCTTATGCCTCCAAATGCGAGGCGGGCACGGTGTTCAACCCGATCACCAAGGTGCGCTGGAACTGCATCTTCCCGATCACCATCGGCGGGGTGAAGGTGGGTCCGAGCGATCCGCTCGGCAAGGCGCTCGATGCGCAATCCGCCTCCAAACCCTTATGCGCCTGCCGCAAGGGCGTGACCTTCTGGTTCGGGGTGAAGGTCAGTTTCTGGTCGCCCAATCGCATGGTCGACGTCGTGACGGAGCCGGGCTGCATGATGGCGCTGGGCGCTGACCTCATGCCGACCGGCGGCAGGCTGCAGGGCAGCCAGACCAGCATCGCCGACGGCACAAATACCCGCAAGATGTTCGCCCAGATGCATTATTATATCGCGCCGGTCTGGAAGATGCTCGACATGTTCACCGACCTGCCCTGCATAGAGGATGACGGCTTCGACGTGGCGCTGATCACCGAGGTGCTGCCGACCTGGCAGTCCGCGACCTTGGGCGCGATAATTCAGCCAGAGGCGATCCTGTTCGGCAATCCCGCCGCTGGCCTTGCCTGCATGGCCGACAGCGCCGCGGCCGCCGCAGGCAAGGTCATCGATCCGCTTTTCTGGTGCATGGGCAGCTGGGGCGCCACTTATCCGGTGGCCGGCGACATCCATTTTGGCGATAGCGTCGAGGCCTGGGCGGGGCTCGCCGCGCGCGGCGTCTTCATGATGGGGCGGCTTGGCGCTCTTACCGTCAGTTCAGCGGACGGCTGCTCGTTCATCCCGCAGCCGGTCTGGACCAAGAGCCGCTACAAGTTCCAGCTCATGGAACCGGTCAAGGGCGGCCAATGCGTCAATGTCGGGCGGCCCGGCGCGCTGTGGACGTCCGCCAAGCATGCGCCGGGCAAGGACAATGCCCAGTTCATGCTGTTTGAAAAGACGATCTGCTGCGCCGGGGTTTCGACGCCATGAGCAGATCGCCTGTCCCGATCCGCATGGCAGCGCCTGGCATCAGCCGATGGTCTGCCCGTCATTCCACCAAGCCAGGCGTTCCCCATGCGGTCAGGCCGGTGTCGCATCCCTCCTGCGGCGCCGGTCGGACGGTCGGCGTGGCCACAGATGCAGACGATCATGCGGCGTTCCCCTCCTCGCCCCATGTGGTCGTGGCCACGCTGACCGTTTTTGAAGGGCAGGCTGCATTCCGGGCAGAGCGTGCCGAGCCTGTTCCAGCTATATTTCTGTTCCGGCTGCGGCGCGGGTCGCGGCAGATCACCCCGAGCGAGAACTGGCCATGAGGCCAGGCACCCTCGTCGTTGTCGCAGCGCTCGCCCTGCCTGCCCCGCTTCATGCGCAAACGGCGCAGGACCGCGCCCGCTCTGCGGCCGCCGCCGCGCGGGCTAAGAGCGCGGACAGCGACGCGCTGCTTGGCCATTATGTGACGCCGGGTATGGGCGGAGCGCCGATCGCCACCGTGGATTCCTCAAAGACTTTCACGTCCAACCTTGCCTGCCAGAAGAGCGCGACACTGCTCGAACTGCTCGCCCAACCCAACGCAACCGGCGATATCGGCACGCTGAGCATCTCGCGCGACAGCGATCTCGACGGCCGCTTCGATGAGGCATTGACCGTCCCGGTCCCCACGTCCGGTATTTGCGCCAATGGGATCATCTCCTGCGCGCCGGGCAGTTGGGACGCGTGCAGCTTCTTCCGCTGGGATGCTTCGCCGTCCGGATCGTTGAAGCTGTCCCAGGTCGAGCTGACCGATCTGGCCGGCTGTTACTGCGTCAATAATAGCTGCGGCAGCAATCTGGTCTGGGGCAATATGGCCTCGATCCTCAAGGATCTGGGCGGCGGCGTTGTCGGCGCGCTCACCACGGCCGATCCGCGTATCGGCATCGCGCAGGCGTCCATCGATGGCCCGCTCATCCGCTATACCGGCGCGCAAACCACATCCTGCACAGCGCAACCGCAGGTTGGCGCCACAGCGTATAAGGCCAATCCCGGCGCCATGGCGGGCGACGCCTATGGCGCCGCGCAAACGAGCAGCATTTTCCAGGCGCTTTCCGCCTCGTCGACCGGAACCGGCACGTCGCAGGTGCGCCGGAGTTGCGCCATCACCCGGCAGATCGCACAGGAAGAAGTAACCGCCGAGATGATCATCGATCGCGTGTCGGGCGGCTACGCAACCTTCGCAGCAGATCCAAACAGCCGCACCTTCGTCATGGGCTCGCCCACCGACAATAGCCTCACAGGCGGATCCTGCACGCTTATCGATTTTCACATGACATTGCGGGTCAAGGACGCCGCAAGGCTTCAGCAGCTACTTCTGACCCGCTTTGGCGGGGACGACTGGGCACAGATCAGGATCGACGGCGAACTGGTTGCCTCAGGCCCGGAAGTCTGGACCGGATCTGGACCACCGCCGGGCAAATGCGAGAAGAAGAGCGCTTTCTATGTCGATTCCAATCTCGATCTCACGGGAAAACTCACGCAAGGCGATCATGATATCTGGTTGCGGGTCGCGGTTGCCGATGGCGGCGAAGCCTATGCCGCGATCGAAGCGAAAGTGGATGCAAGTTGCAAGACGAGCGAGCAGCTTGTCGATAGCTGTTCGGGCTATGCGGCCAATGATGCCTGCCGTCTCGACGATGAGGATGTCGATGGCGTCGTCACCTATCGCAACGGCGTCAAGACCGGGCTTAGCCCCCTGCCCCAGACCCGGTTGATCGGCACCGGTGCCTGTGCGACGCAGATCAGTCGCGCCTTCTTCGAGCGCCAGCGCCGCTACGCCTGCACGGTCGATTTAGGCGCTGCCCCGCAGCCCGATCTCTCGCGCGGCACCTATATCATCGATCATTCGACCGAGACTTTGCTCGCTGACCGGGTGAAGCATGCCGATGGCAGCGAAAGCCTGACGACCCGCAATTTTTCATTGCCAGTGTTGGGCAGCGTCAATGCCTGCGAGCCGATCTGCAAGACCCGCAAGCCGCAGGCCAACGCAGCCGTCGCACCCGATGGCGTGACGGGCGCGAAGCAGACCGACCCCATAGGCTGGGATAGTTTCTATCACGCCTGCCAGGACAGCAATGTCTGCCCTGCGGGCGAGGGCGAGGAACTGGTGCAGGGCTGTGGCTGCATCGATGATTTCCCCGAAGCGGTGGTGATGATGCAGACGGTACGCCTGGGCGGCGCCGACATGGTCTGCACGAGTGCCGTGCGATGAAGCGCGGACGCATCTTGCTCTTAGGGGTCATCCTTCTCGTTGGCGGTGTCCCGCTGATGACCGGGCCCGCGATTGCCCAGCAGCTCTGCGCGGTCGATCGCAACGGCAATGGCGACGCGGCTGATGATGGCGAGACGGCAAGCTGCCACCTGACCGGCGCGGGCGGATGGATGTGCCCCATTGGCGAAACCCTTTGTGAGACCGATGGGACAGGAACCATGCATTGCCCGCTGGGCGATCAGCATGCCTGCGCGGTGCCCGCGAGCGGCGGCGCGCCAAGCTGCTCGGCCAACGCCTGTATCGACACTGGCGCCAATCCCATCGTCGAGGAGCCGGCGGTGGATGATCCGGGCGTCGAGGCCGACGGCGCCGTCGATGCCGATGGTAATTGCCTTGGCACGATCGAGATTTTTTCCGGTCGTGCCGCGCGGTGCCGCCCTGCCGGTCTCAGCACGACCTTCCAGAATTGCTGCAAGGACAAGGGGAAAATCGTGAAGGACGGCATGGCCGGTTCGATCTCGTCGATCACGACCAAGATCGCGGTCGCCAAGGGCGTCTTCACCGGCATGAAAGCAGCCTACACCGCCTTCAGGGCCGGCGCGACCGCCAGCCAGGCGGCGAGCGCCGGCGCCAATGCGATCATCGTCGGCATCGATCCCACGTCGATCGCGATCAGCCTCGCGGTCAACTTCATGATCGATCTGCTGCTCCAGGGCTGCGACCAACAGGATATGGAAGTGGGCATGCTGCGCGGTTCGGGAATGTGCCATGAGGTCGGCAGCTATTGTTCGTCGAGCATCCTTGGCATCTGCGTGCAGAAGGCCCGCGGCCATTGCTGCTTCAACACCAAGCTTGGCCGTATCATCCAGGAACAGGGTCGCTCGCAACTGAAGGCCTTTAGCGCCATTGGCTGGGGCACCGCCAAACAGCCCTATTGCCGCGGTTTTACGCCGGAAGAATTCCAGGCGCTCGATTTCAGCAAAATGGACCTTTCCGAATATTACACGGAAATCGAGGCGCGTGCCCAATCCGACATCCAGATCGATATGAAGGACAAGATCGATGCCCATATGCAGACGATCAATAATTAGGCGCGCCCTGCTTCTGGCGGGCATTGCCTTTGCGCCCGCGTGGCTCCAGGCGAGCGAACCGCAGACTCCGGCCGGTCAGCCAACGAGCGACAATGCGCGGACGCGGATTGAGGACCAGGGTGATGCGGCGCTCGAACGCGTAAAGCGCGCTGTCGGCAAAACCAGGGCATCCGCGCCGCCTTCGCCCGTTCTGCCCGCCAAAACTGATGCCGCGTCGCAACGGCGTGCTTTTGAGGGGATAAGTCGGCGCAAGCATGACCCAGCCATGGCGAAGCGCGTAGAGGCTGATGTTGCGGCCGCCCGCCAAGCCCTGGCCACCGAGCGAGCTGTGGCAAGTCACCGGATCGCCCAGGCGCTCGGCCTCGAACGACCTGAAGAGGCGGCACTGGCCGGGGTCATGTCGGCCAATGATGGGAGAAGACGGGTCCCGGTCCTGTTCGTGTCATCGTCCATGCCGGTCGAAACTTTGCGCACCTATGCAGGGCAGCTCGAACGTGTTGGCGGCGTGATGGCCTTTCGCGGCATGCCGGGCGGGATGCGGCAGGTAGCGCCGATGGCGAAATTGTCTGCCGCGATCCTGCGTATCGATCCGGGCTGTGACGGTCCGGCCTGCGCCATGCGCGACGTTCAACTGATCGTCGATCCGCTCATCTTCCGGCAGCATGGCGTTACCCAGGTCCCCGCGCTGGCGATGGTCCCTGGCGATCCGACCCGGCCCTATTGCGAGCGCGATGAGGCCAGCCCCCGCGCAGCGCATCTCGTGCTGGGTGACGCCGCCCTGTCCGGGCTTCTGGAGGAATATGGCCGCCTTGGCGGCAAGGCGGAGGTGCAGGATGCTCTTGCTCGCATGGCGCGCCGGTAACCGGGCCTGGCGCGAACTTAAGGATTTGCCGCTGCGCGCCGCCGTCGCGCTGGGCGCGAGCGGCCTGGGACAACCGGCGCGCCCGGGGCAGCTCTTCAAAGCCTATGGGATCGTCCTGCCGATCGGCCTCTTCGCCTGGTGGGCGATGCCGCAGATCACGCTGGTCATGACGCCCTCTATCGATGCCTGGGTCGTGCACCGCTCGCCAGGGCCCGTCCGCCGCGGCGACCTCGTCTCGTTCATGCTCTCCGACCCGGTCGCTGGCCCGACGCCTGTCGCTGTCACCAAATATGCCTTGTGCATGCCCGGCGACCGGATCGTCATGGTCGAGAAGCCCGCCACCCTGGGTACGGGCGGCAACGGTTTCTATTATTGCAATGGCCAACTGATGGGTATCGCCAAGCCTGTAGCGCGCAGCGGCAAGGCGCTCGACCACTGGCGGCCGCAAACTCCGCGCATTCCCGATGGCATGATCTTCGTCGGCTCAAGCCATCCCGATGGATATGACAGCCGCTATTATGGCCCGGTCGCGATCGAGCGCCTCACCCGCATGGAGAAGCTGCTGTGACGCGCCTTCTCACCCTGGCGGCCGCGCTCCTGCTGCTGCCCGTCGATGTGGCTGGTGCGCAGGCCATCCCTTCAGGCACGGGCAATCGCGGGACGCGGGGCTATTGGTGGTATGAGACGCCCGGATCCGACGTTGCGCAAGAAGCGCCCGACGATGCCGTCCCCAAACCCGTCATTCCGCCGATGGTTGAATTGGCTAAATGGTCCCCGCCCCGGATAGCCAAGCTGATCGAACAGCAGCGCGATTATGCCGCGACGGTGCTGACCATCGATGCGGTCGCCGACTTCTGGCGGCTGCAGGATTTTGCCCGGCGCAAGGCGCGCGCCTTTGCCGGCGTCACCCAGCTTGCCATGCTCACCCACCCCGAACTCAATGCCCGCGCCGCCAATCCGATGGTAGGCGAGGCCCGAGATGCGCTCGGCGCGCATAAGGATCAGGTCCGCCGCCACTATCTGCGCGCGCATGCCGGGGAATTTGCGCTTGTCATGTTCGCCAGGGAATCCTGCGGCTATTGCAAGGTGCAATGGCCGATCGTCCAGCGGTTCCAGGACGAGATGGGCTGGCAGGTAAGCCTCATGGATCTTGATCGCAAACCGGAACTCAGCCAGCGCTTCGGGGTCGAGGTGACGCCGACAACCATGATCATTCGCCGCAACAGTTCCCAGCGCATGGTGATCGCCGCAGGCGTCGAGACCTATCCCAATCTCGCCCAGATGGCCTATCAGGCGGTCAGGCTGCTGAGCGGCGACATCCGGCCCGAACAATGGCTGACCGGCGCGGGGGAAGAAGACGGCTTCTTCGATGCGCTCGCCAACGGGCCGGTCTCTTCAACCGATCCGCGCGTGATCGGCGGCGACCTCATCGATGCCCCGGGGCCCAGGCCGTGACGCGCGTCGGACAAGCCCCGTTCGCCTGGGGGCTGCTGATGGCGGCCTGTGTGCAGACGCCGACAATGGCACAACAGACAGATCGGGACCTGGCCAGGCGGGCGGCCATTCACCCGGTGTCGACAAATGCCGACATGCGTCGGTGGCTGGCCCGCGTGCCGGTCACGCGCGACTTTCCTGCCGATTTCGAGGCCATGCTGCGTGGCCAGGCCGCGCTCTACAGTATCGAGATGAGCACGTCGCCTGGCTGCCTGCCCTGCGGCGATCTGTGGACAAAGTTGTCCGCGTTCCGCGTCCGCTATGGCTGGCAGGTCCGGACGCTGGGGCAAGAGGAAGCAATGCTGCGTTCCGGGCACCTGGGCCTGCCGTGGGTCGGAAACCCGGTCGCTTGGGCGCGCCCGCTTAGCGACCCTAACCGCATGGTGCCGATCGCGATCGGTACCGATCATGGCGCCAATATCGCACGCAATGCCTGGCTTGCCGCCCGGATGCTGACGGGCACCAGGGCAGCAGTCGGCGTGCGCGCCATGTCGAAATTTACCGGGATCGTCGGCGTGAGGGCGCCGACCTCCTCCAGCCAAAAGCGACGCTGATCATGGCGGGGCGGCGTCGCTTGTCCATTTTCATGAGGAAGCCTGCCATGGGACATCATCCACATCGTCTGATCCTTACGCTCTCCATCATTGTCGCCTCGTGCGGTCACGCCGCCCCTGCCTATGCGCAAGGCTGGGCCGAAAGCTGGTTCGATAATGTCACCTATACTTCGCCCGGCAGCTTCGAGGACCAGACCCGCGGCTATGTGACCGCAGGCGGCATGTCGGGCCGGGTCGATGTGCACGACGATTATCTCATGAGCCTGACCCTGCCCAAGGTGAAGGCGGGCTGCGGCGGCATCGACATGTTTTTAGGCGGCATGTCGTTTCTCGACCCTGACTATCTGGTCCAGAAGCTGGAAACGATTCTGCAGGCAGCGCCGGCCGTGGCTTTTCAATATCTGCTCGAAACGCTCGACGAGAAGATGGGCAACATCATCTCGAAGATGGAAGCCGCCACCAATTATCTGAACTCCATCCAGGTGAACGACTGCCGCCTTGCCAATCGCATGGTCCAGATCGCCAAAGGCGACGATAATATGTCGGGGATAGTTGAAGAGATGACCGGCTACAAGTCGATCCGCGAAGGCTATGCCAATAGCTGGCAGCAAAGCCGCGAGAAGATCCAGGCCAATAAGGGCAATCCGACCGAAGATCTGAAGGATGCGCTCGCCAACTGTCCGGCCGAGGTCACTGACATCTTCAAGACCGGCTCACTGCTCGCCCATGCCGCCGCGCGCGTCGGCGCGTCCGACTGGGCAGGCGTGATGCGGGCGCGGGTGGGCGACGTCTATATGCGCTGGGACGCTAACGACAAAGTGCCGCTCTTCTCGGCCATCCCCGCCTGCCCGCGCCAGGACACCGAAAGCGCCGATGATTTCCTGACCGGGCGCGTACCGACCCGGGCGCTCAACATTCCCGCGACCGCCTCGGACTGCTCGGTGAACGGCGCCGGGCGCGGCGCACTGGTGCTGGCGCGCGAGCGGATGGACGCGATCGCCGTCAAGATCCGGACACGGGCGGCGCTCACATCTGAGGAAAAGCAGTTTATCGCCAATGTGCGGACCTTGCCGGTCTATCGCCTGCTCGAATGGGGCGTCAGACAGGGCCTCACCGACAGTGTGATCGCCGACACCGATGAACTGGTCGCCCTGACCCTTGCCTATCAGATGCTCAACGATCTCACCCGCTCTATCGACTTCGCGCTCCAGAATGCCGAGCGGGGCGCGAGCACAGCTGGCGCGGCAGACGTGGAAAACACCAACATCTGCCAGACCCGGATCCTGACCAAGGGCATCGAGCAGCTCCGCGAATTGCGCGACGAGGTGCTGCGCCAGCGCGCGCAGATGCGCCAGTCCTATATGGCTGCCATGAGCCAGGCGAACCTGTCAGCAAGCTATGCCGAGGTCGTGCGCCAGCGTGACCGTGATGCCCGCGACGCGGCGGGCGCCAACGCCAACCGCAACCGGTGAGGCGAGCCATGCGCTACCTGATCCGCATGGCATGCGTCTTGTTTGGCTTGCTGAGCGCCGCGCCTGCGCTGGCGATCGATGCCAGCTATCACACCTGGGACGGCTTCTCCGAAACCGTCGACGCGTTCCATCTGGTGGCGATGATCTTTGGTGATCCGCGCTATGAGACGCTGGTCGTCATAATCGCGGTGGCCGGCATCGCGTTCGGCGCGGTCATCGCCAGTATCCGGGGATCGGGCATGGGCCTGGTCGCCTTCGGGTTCCAGATGCTGGTCGGCATCGGCCTGTTTGCCGGCATGATCGCCACGACCGGCACCGTCCACATCTATGACCGGGTACGCAATGCCTATCAGCCGGTCGGCGACGTTCCCAATCTCATCGTGCTGGTGGCTGGCGTCACCAATCTGATGGAACGGGCGCTGGCTGAAACCATCGATGACAACACCACCGATCCCAATGCCAAGCTGGAATTTGGCGCAGGTGGTCATGCGTTCGACCTGTTCCTCAACGCGGTTTCTCCGCGCAGCCCGATCGTCGACACCTTCCTCGACGCGAGCGTGAAGGATTATGTGCGCCAATGCTATCCGGTGGCGCGTGTGTCTCCCGCCTATGGCGTCGATGACGATCAGCTGTTCCGGACCTCGACCGACCTGCCTGCTTCCTTTGCGGCGATGGCGGGCCCTGCGACCTTCTCGACCGTCTTCACGCCGAGCGACAAGGCGGGAACGACGATGAGCTGCGATGCAGCCTGGGCGTATATCGCCGACCGCCTGTCGGATGCCACTTTGTTCGACGCCTATAGCGATCAGGTCTGCGCGCGCACCGGGTTCGATGTGACCCAAGCGAGCCAGCGCGATCGATGCCGCCAGCAGATCGATGCGCTGGGCGACATGATGCTCGGCCAATCCATGAGCCGGCAAAAATTCCTCACCAACATCCTGCTCGGCCAGACCGTGGGCGACGTCCTGTTCGAGGATTCACCGGCTGCCACCGCGCGGGTGATGGCGAACCGGGCGATCGAGTCGAACGGACTTGCGACGCTTTCTACTGCCAATGAGTGGATGCCGACCATCCGGGCCTCGGTCTTCGCGATCATGCTCATGATGATGCCGATCGCGCTGCTGTTCATCCTGACGCCGATCAACCTGCGGGTCGCGAGCTTTGCGCTCGGCCTGTTCGTGTTTGTCGCGCTCTGGGGCGTGATCGATGCCGGCATCTATCAGCTTACCCTTGGGCGGGCGATGGATGTGCTTGCCGAACTGCGCGCGACCAACGTAGCCGCCGATAGCTGGATCCTTGCGCCATCGGCGGCGATGAAGGCGCTCGCCATCTTCGGGTCGTTCCGAACAGCAGCGGCGGGCCTGGCGGGCGCGTTCGTGTTCACCGTGTTCCGCTTTTCGGGCAATATGTTCACCGCGTTCACGTCAGGCATGCTCGGTGTCCAGGGCCAGGGTAGCATGGCGGCAGCAACGGTCGGGACAAGCGAGGGCTATGCCTCCGCGCTCGAAGCGCAGGCTTCGGCCGGTGGCACGATGGCGCGACGCTCCACATCGGCGGGGTTCGGCGATTTTGGCGAACGCAGCAGTTTTGGTCTCGACCGCGCCTTTGCGTCAGCCGGGTCGGTCATCGGAGAACATGGCGGCGGCGCGTCAGGAACGGCGGCGTTCGGGCTGGGTCGGGCCGATGCCGCACGGGAACTGGGCGGGCTCTCTCCTGCCCTTGCCGGGCGGGATTTGAACGATCCTGCCACGGCCAGTGCGATCCGCGCCAATGCGGCGACCTCGGCGATCCACAATTTTGCGCAGGGAGACGCGCTCCGCAAGCTTAGCACGAACTACTTCGGCGAAGGCCAGGGCGGCGAACGCGCTTTTGCCGCCTTCGCGCAGAATATGGTGCAGTGGAAGGCGTTCGGCGACAGCCAAGCCTATGAGATGATGCACTCGGGCGCGCAGCGGCATTTTGAGCGCAGTGGCTATGATGCGAAGGATGCGGCGCTCAAGGCGTCGACCGTGATAGCCCAGGCCGGTGCTGATCCGACCTTTGCCAAGATCACCGCCAACGCCTTCGATCAGGAACAGATGCTGCGTAATGACCTGACCGCCGCGCAGACGCAGGTTGGCGCGATGGAAGGCCGCCGGGATTATACCGGCGACAGGGTTGCGGCGGTCGAACGCGGCAATGTGGCGACCGAACAGGCCCATCGCACCGGGCATAATCAGGGGCAGCGCGAGGCCGCAGGCATGCTGGGTCTCTCCGTCACCGAGACCAGTCGGCGCATCGGGTTCATCAATGCGCTGTCAGGTGAAGCGCGATCGACCGCGATCAGCCAGCTGTCGCGTTCGACCGGTCGCAACGAGGCGCAGGTGCTGCGCGCCCTGGAAAGCTACAACGCCGCTGTACAAGTGGGAACCGCAGACGGCGCGAGTGCCGAGGCGGCGCGCGAAGGGACCAGCGTCTATGGTCGCACGCGCGAAGCCGCCGGTTATGATTTTGCCGAGCGTTCGGGCAAGCTCGACGCGCAGCGCGAGATCGGACCTGATGGCGTGCGCAGCTCGGCCCAGATCGGTGAGCAGCGGCGCCAGGCGGACAATGCTGGTTTTGCCCAAGGCGCTGCGGCCGCCGGTGTGTCGGTGCGCGAAGCCGCGCGTCTGGATTCTTTCATTCGCGCGCTGGCGGGCAATGCCGGAAACCAGGTCGATATGGCTGAAGGTGGCGCGGAGGGCATTGCCGATCGCGCACGCAACGCGCGACTGACCGGCATCGTCGACAAGGAGCGGCTAACCCGCACCCAGGCGCTGTTGCGCACCCATGGCGTGGAGCTGTCGAAGCGCCAGATCGCCATGGACCAGAATGGCGACATCGGCCTCAATCTGACGCCGGAACTGGCCGCGCAGATGTGGCGAGGCGGGCTTATCAACGAAAGCCAGCTTGGCGCGATCGCCAATGGCGGGCACGCCCGGTTCAGCTTTGCGCATAATGATCTGCTCGTCTCGAGCAGCACCGGGTTCAGCCAGTCTGCGCGCAACGACACCAGTACGCGGTTCGAAGCCGGCAAACAGGCCGGGCCGGATACGATAGAGCATTTCCTGGGCAGCGGCGCGCAAGGCCAGGCCGCCATGGCCAATTGGTTGCGCGGCGGGTTCGAGATGGATCGGCGGGGTGACTGGCGGCTGAAACCGCAGGTCGCCGATACGCTGGAGCGTGATGTCACTGCGATCATGGTTCAGACCGGGTGGCAACGGTCGCTTTCCCGATCGGCCGAGCATCAAACACAGGATAGCCAAACCTTATCCGGGAACATCACCGCCTCAGCGTCTCGCGGAGTGAGAGGTGATCGGAAAGAGGGCGGCAGGTCCGAGAAGGGCAACAGCGTCACGGGAAACGCGGCCGCAAGCCTGGCAGCGGAAATTTCGGATCGCGGAGGGTTCGGAGTGGCAGCGCAATCCTCAATCGATATAGTGAATTACGATGTGCGCGAAGCTATAGCCGCTGCTGAGCGCACCGCCTCAAAGTCAGCGCGGCCCGAAGAGGCTTTCACCCGAGAATTAAGTCAGCAGGTACTCGGCAGTGATGGCTTGCGAAATCGCTACCTGGAGCAAGCAGATTCCGGTCGCGGAACTGTCGACGTCACCGGGCCGATCACTTCCCTTGAACAGTCATCCGTACTGAATACGGGTCGGCTGATGTCAGATCGGGATAATGGCTTGGCCGATGGGGATTCTCGCTTCAAAAGTCGGCGCGACCAATGAGCTTAGTCCTTAATCGCACCAATGTGACGAAGATGCCGAAGCCCCGATCGGAGATCGAAAGAGTCCGTGTAGGGGTCGATCAGCGATTTTGGTTGGGACGGGGCAGCAGATCCTACCATGGTCCAATCCCCGCAGGCGACCTTGGCTTTCAAAAAACCATGGCCGAGAACCGCGAGAACCGTGATCGGATTGAAGATGAAGATAAGCAGCACCATGGTGTTGGCCACGGACCTATTAATCCAGTCATATGGGATGGCTATCATGATCTCGAGGCCAATCCAGTACAGCACCGCCGTTATCCAGTAGAGCTTCGCGTACCATGGTCGCCAAAACCAATCGGCAGCACGCGGCGATGGCGGGCTTACCGCGTCTGTCTGTTCGACGTGATCAAAATCCTGCATCTGCAGAGCCTTTCCATCTGGAAAAGTAGCACAGGTTCGTCCGACTGGAAACAGATCCACCCCGATCACCGTGGACCGATCGCCCATGGCCACCGCACAACTCCTGCCCCCTCCATTCCTCCTCCGCTTCATCGGGCTTTGTTTGTCGGTTCCGTTAGGTGGGCATGCTTCAAATCCTGGACACGGCCGCAATGAAGAAGAAGCGGCTCAATCGAGATGCACCTCCCAGTCTTTCTACCGAAGCGGATGCCGCCATCCTGCGACTTGCGCGCCTTCTGGGGCGCCAGATCGCGCGTGAACTTGATCAGGAGCGACAGCAGCGAGAGAAGCCCACGGACGCCCCGCCCAAATCGTGCGAATGAGGTTTGCGTGGCCAGCCCTTTCAACATTGGATGAGCCATTGTCGGGCGAATGTTGCGGCAAATATGCTGCTATTCCTTGCTGGTGTCGGCGTATTTTTGCGCCGAACGGCGGTGCAATTGCGATCTTGCCCACGGAATGATTTTATCTGAAAATCACGGTCTTTCGAAGGACGAACTTGTGCCTGCGTTTGCATTTTATCTTATCTCCAACGAGGGCGAGCCATCGATGAGGCTGGTTGATGTGCCAGATATTGACGCTGGGAAAACATGGGCAATGGATGCGATCAGATCTGCGTCATTGCACACCATTCGCTTCTGGGACGGTGTTCGCGTAATCGAGGTGCAACGCCCTGCGATGCGGCAACCCAGACAGAAGCCAAGCGATGCAGAGGAGCGCGGAAAGCGTATGATTGCCATGAAAGCCAAAGGCATGAAACAGCGCGAAATTGCCGCAGCATTTGGGATCAGCATTGGCCGGGTGCGCGATGTCATGTCACGTGAGGAGTTACGTGCCCGGGAGGAAGCTATTCAAACCAACCGTGCCGCATTGTCAGGCCGGGCCAACAACGTGTTACGACATTTAGTCATCGAGCCGGAAGCGGACCCTGCCGAGCGCGACCGGCTACTTCCGGAGCGGGTTGCAACATTGACGCGCGGTATAATATTGAATGTAGGCAATTCGGGCAAGGTCACTCTTGCCGAGATTGAAGCCTGGCTGTGGGAACGAGGCCTTTGTCTTAGCGCCGATATTTGAGCTGGACTTTATACCGCATTCTTCCGTGTATTCGGGGCCGGGTCAGTGGGTTGGGCCTGTTGCAGCGTGCCGCGAAATGGCACGACGATCTGGGTATGCCGCATCTTTGCGCGCAGGTTAAGGGTTTCAAATGGGAGTGGGATGAATGCATAAGTGGGCTATTCTGCTTGGTCCGCTTCGGGACGGTGCCAAGCGAATAGCCGACTCTCTACGTGCGAGCGGCAATGTCCACTTTGCACCCAATTATCGTCATCCTGCTTCCCTAAAACCGAACCCAACGTCTGGCACTTGTCCATGTAGTGCGGATCGGAGCAATTCGGCTGGATCGGACTGCCCGCTCAAGAAATAAGCGCAGGAATTTCACTCGTCCGTTCATGCTGTGATGCCGCACTGTCCTCGTGCAGGTCGAGAAAGTGCGCTGACGGTGACGCTATCTCCGCTATTGTTTCAGGCGGAAAAGGCAATCTGGGCTTCGGGACCGTCGGCTTCACCGGCTTCGGGCACGCGCAAATCTGCAATGGCATCCAAGACGCGCCTGATGATCGCGGCTCCCTCGGGGGTGTGGTCCCAAATCCGACGCAGGCTGGCATTCGCTTTCGCCCACTCAGTATCCATCTCGATCTCTTCGTCGACTTTAGGCACATTCACCTTGAGGACCTTGCATATCTGCACGACATTATTGCTAATTGTCTTAAAGTCACCCGCGCATATCCGGCCAACCTGACTTGGATGGACGTTCGCTAATCTGCCCAGATCAGCTTTGCTGAGCTTGCTCTTCGCGTATTTTCTGGAAATCCGCTTGTGGAGCTCATTTAATTGCTTGCTTGTCGGCTTCATGCGAATTAGCATGTATTATTACAAGCAAATTTGCAAGGAGTTATCGATGGACGATATCCGCTTTTACCGGGCCAGCGAGAAGCCCTTCGGTGCATTCAGCAACCTCTATCGGCGCGAGATCGAATTCGAGGGCGAGACGTTCGCTACCAGCGAGCACGCCTATCAGGCGGGCAAAGCGCGTAAGCCGGCGGTGCGAAAATGGCTCATGGAGGCACCGTCGCCGGCGCTTCTGGCGATGGCGGCACACGGTCTCTACTACTGGGATGTAGCCCCGGGCTGGTCGACCTCAAAGTTTGATCGCATGCGGGCCGTGCTGCGGGCGAAGTTCACGCAGCACCCCGATCTTCTCGATCTGCTTCTCGGAACAGGCGAGGCGAGACTCGTGGAGACGGCGACCGTCGACAACGAGGTCAATCGTCTATGGGGCGAGGTCAACGGAGTCGGCCGGAACATGCTCGGGGAGCTGTTGATGGAACTTCGCGCGGCGCTCCGCGATCAGGGTGCGGGCGCCGACACCTATCTCGTGGCGGCGGAGTGAATCCCGGTCAGTAGATCGCGGAGCGGCTGTTCAGGATTTCGCGGACGAAGCCGGCGCCCCGCTTCTTGAAAAGGCCCCGGGCGCCGGCGTAGGCGCAGTTCTCGGCCGCGAGGCGCTGACCCGCGACGATCCCTTCGAGCAAGTCCGCAGCCTTGAGACTGGAAGTACCGAAGTTGTTGGTGAGGATCCAGTCGATCACGCCGACGCTGACCATGTCTCCCGAACCGCATGTGTCCAGGACCGTGGGCGCGTCGATCGCGTCGCACCAGATGGTCCCTCCGCCATCACGCACCTCGAGGCCCGCAGCACCATAGGTAACAATTCGGACGCAGTCGTGGAGACGGTCCGCCAGACGGTCGCCGAGCCTGTCCTCTGAGTATTTCAGAACCGTCACTAGCTGCAGGGCCTCCTCGAAAAGTTCGCCTTCCTCGAAGTCGGACGGCTCGAAGAAGATGACCGCACCCGCCGCACCCGCCGTCCTCATTGCCTCAAGGATGCTGTCCGATAGCCGGTCAGCGTAAAAGATCGAGCATCGTGACAGCATGTTTAGCGCGGAGGCGACCTCGGCGTGGCCGATCGGCTCGTATCGCGGTAGCTCCTCGTGCGTCTCCGGGCACACGAAGCTGAATTCGTGCTGGCCCAATGCGGTGTTGAGCTCCTGCGTGAGCACGGGCGACCGAAGGTCGGCGCGTCGGGTGATGAACCGCGTGGTGGCGCCAGCCTGGACGAACTCGTCGATCAATCTGTAGCCCGCATCATCGTTTCCGAGCGCCAAGACGGGTGCAACATGGCGATGGAGCATCGCCAGGGACACGAGTACGTTCCCGCACGAGCCGCCCAATGCCTCGTCGAAGAGATCGCCATCGGCGTAGATGCGGTCGAGCACCGCGAACCCAGTGCCGGCGACGTCGACGCGATAGTCGAGGTAGAGGGGCAAGTCGTGCATGTTCACATTATGTACTCATTCATTGTCATCTGTCGAGACCGAGCGATCCGAAATCAACGCGAATCCTTCCGACGTCCGATGGTAACAGAGCTCGCAGGATGGTGAGAAGTGCCTCTGGACCTACTGAGCCTGCACCGAACAGAGACCAGCAACCGTTCGCCGCGCCGCACACGTCCCCGACGCTGATGCCGTAGGGATGGGAGAGAAGCGCGTGATCATTCCCCGGTCTAGATCCGCTGTCCCCGAAGCAGAGGATTTCCAAGCCGACGGGCAGCTCGGCCTTAATCGCTTGGACGACGGAAAGCTTGCTCGATGCCGCCGGAACAATGTCGTAGCTGTGGCCCGATCCCATGATGCGGACCAGGCCGGCAGCGAACGGCGCGCAGCCTTCGAAGTCGACGGGGAAGCGGTAGGGATAGCGCAGCTTGTCCATGTCGACGGTGATCTGCACCTCTCGGTGCTTGAATCTGTGGCAAAGAAAGAGATCGCTTCGCTCATTGAGCCAGGCTGCAGTCTCGGTGATTGCCGAGTCCGCCGGTGCGCGATCCTCGTCGACGTCGACATCCGCCGTGCGGAGATGACCGCCGTTGTAGTAGCCGATCGGGATCGACGGCAGCATGTCGGCGGGCAGGATCTTCCTCAGTTCTTCCCCCGCCGAACCGCCGCGGCCCGTCGCGAACCCGATCCTGAGTCCGGCCTTGTGCAGTCTGATCAATTCGTCGGCGATCTCCTTGTCGGGCGCGGAGTAGCGGCCGGCGGTCGTCACGATCGTTCCGTCGTAATCGAAGACAGCACCGCCGATGTCCGCCTCGGCCAGCGCCCGCAGGCGCTCCCGACCGATCAGGTGGAGAGGATCGTCCGCGGGATCGTGGGAGTCGGATTTCGCGATGGCCGCCCGCTTGTGCCGCACATTCGGAGGCAGGGCCTGGGCGAGATCGGCTAGCGAGTGGTCGTCGTATATCGCGCGGCCGAATTCGCCGATGCCCGGCTTCCCGGGGTCTATCCCCAGAATGGTCCCCATCGCTTCTATGATGCCGAGCCCGTCGATCATCGCGAGCGCGTTGTCGAGGCGGCCGCACGACCGCTGATCGACTGCTTGCCGACGAAGCGAAGGCGGAAGGAGATCGTTGATCGCCTTCCAAGTCGCTCGGGTGTCCGTACCCGTCAGCGCCAAGACCAGCGTCTCATCCTGCCGGTGGTGGAGCCAGCCATGACGACCATGCGCCAGGTTGCGGAAGTCCGTTGTCTGGACATGGCACAGCGAGGCCTCCCAAATCGACGTGTCGAGCAGCACGGACAGGGGCCTCAGGTGGGAATCGCCAGCAATGACGACGGTGTCGCTCCGCCGCAGCGACGAAAGACGCGCAGCGATCGACGCCCGATGAGCGGGATCTCGCATCTCCGTGAGACGGGAGGCGAGCGAACCAAGCAGGTGGGCGGCACCTCGAGGGTCTCGGGATGCCCCGTCGCAGGCGAGGAGCAGCGCGACGACCGAGGACATGAGCGAATGGGTCGCGAGGTAGCCGTCTTTCGGGTCGGCGACCGGCACGACGTGGACGGTGCCGCCTCCGCCCTCGACGATGCGTACCGCCGATCCGTCGGTGTTGCGGGTTACGAGATAAACCTTCCGCGCCTTACGGTCGAAGACTGCTTGCGACGCTGCGGCGGCGTCCGGATTGTCGCCGCCGGCGCTGAACAGCCAGACATCGGTCTCGGAGAGGTCGTGGTAATCGGTCACCAGCTGCATTGGCGTTTGCACGGTCGTCGGGCCAAGACCGAGGGTGTCGCGGCAGCGCGCAAGATATTCGGCTGCGATCGCCGAGCCGCCGGATCCAATTGAGAGGGAGTGGCGGCGGGCACCGTCCGCGAGTGAGACGGCGAGCGGCCCGGCATCGTATCCCAGGAACAGGTCGAGCGTAGTGGGAAGGGCGTCGAGCTTCGCGGTGAGGACGGGCGTCGTCATTCCGTCGGCGCCGGTTCGTCGTAGCTCGCGTAGAGCGGGCCGGACAGGATCAGGTGCACGGTCATGTCCGGCGCTTCGTGGGGTCCGATCACGGTATCGTCGAATAGGTAGGTTTCGGTTTCGAGATACTGCACCGCCATGTCATGCTCGATCGCGGCCATAAGGGCGCCGGCAGCGAGCACTTTGCTCCCCACCGGCGACAGGACCATTCGCGGCTCGTAGGTCCCCTTCATCGTCCGGTCGAAGCGGGTCTTCAGGGTCGAAAGTGTCCGATAGCAATCGAGCGGGTTCCGCTCTGAGGCATAGACGACATCGCGTGGATCGACCTCCCACTCGTCGACGAGCTCCGTGCGGTATTCGGCGAGGAGATCGTCGGCGCGACGCGGGTTCCGGGCCGGGAATGGGAGGAGGGGACAGATCTTGTATCGTGACGGGATCGCTGCGCCGATCTGGGTCAGCGCCAGTGCGCGTCCGCGGGCCAGCTGGGGGATCCAGACCTGGGCGAGCCCGTGGGTGTCGTCCTCGATCGGCGGCGAGAAGCCCTTCACCGATCCCGCCCGGCTCGATGGGATGCTCGATATCCTGTCATCCATCTCGGGATTAGAGACGATCATCAGATGGAAGGCGCGATTAGCAGCACTTTCGCAATCTTCGAGCAGCATCCTCGCGGCCGGGAAGCCAACCCCGATGGAGAGCGCGCTCAGATCGAGGATCACGTCGGTCACCACGTCGGCGACGGGGTGCTCGTTCAGACGCGCGACGATGCGGGAGCCGCCAACCGGCGCCCCATCTTCAGCAAAGACTTCGATGCTGATGACGTCGGAGTTGGGGACGATCCCCTTTAGGGTCGCCTCGTTCTCGTTCGCCTGCTCAATGAGCGCCTCGGACGCGCCTGGACGCTCTTCGCGGACGTAGATCGCAGACAGTCGGGTTCCGAGTGTGTCCGCAAGCATCTGCGAGATGCGGCGCGATCGAGGGTCGAACCCGGCCGCAGCGACGAGCAGGACATTACGCGACGAGTCTGCGAAATAGTCGGCGACGAAGTCATCGACTGCAGCGTCGAAATTCGTGATGCAGTTTTCCCAGTGCTTACGCATCGATCAGCCCCGATACCTTGCGTAGGTAGTCAATTTTCTGCGGAAGGAAGCCGCCCCGATTGAAGGTGAGCCCGTAGACGAGCCCGACCGTGCCGGTGAGTTCGATCAGTGCCCAGAGCTTGCTGCCCTGCCCATAGTTCCGTTCAATTGTGATGGCACCGTGCGCTATCGCGTATTTTAGGACCGAGCCGAGCTCGTCGTCGAACGACATCGCCTCCATGTCCTCCTCGAGGATAGCGATCGCATTCGCACCCGCACCGAGGGGGGCGTTGGGCAGCAGGGATTCGGCCCTGCAGTCGGCTCCGATGGCATCGACCATCTGACGGACCCGCTTAGCGTGCGGGAAGGCCCAAGAGTCCATGATCGACTTAGCTTTTTCCAGCAGGATCGACTGCTGATCCTTGGCAGGCAGCGCCAAGGGATTGTTCCGGATCGCCCTAGTTTCGATATTGGCAACGAGTTCCCCCGCGAACTGTAGAAACACCTCTGCGTTCTCGTTGCTCGCGTCGCAGATCTCGTCGACACCGTAGTGCAGGGGGCGATTATATTCGTGGTGTAGATGGACGCGGGCGCCGTGAGCGACGTCTGCGTCGGCTTTTAGCGGCGTCTTGGGGTCGGGATCGATCTCTTCGAATAGCGAGGGCGTCGAGCGGGCGATGCGGACGGCGTAGCGATGCATCAGGATGCGCTTCATCGCCATTGCGACCTCGGGCCCGTCATCGTAGGACTTCGTGCGCCTGATGAAGTCGTCGACGATGTCGTCGATCTCCTTGCGGCGTTTCGGGCCGATCTTGAGCTTCTCCTGGTCCCTGCCGACCCTGCTTTCGAGATCCTTCAACTGGCCAGTGCTCAGCTTCGGAGGTTCACTGGGGACGAGCCGGTCGATGTCGGTGGCATTGCGGTTCCGGAGCCCTTCGACCATCGGCAGGTACCGCTTCGCCATATCCCGCGCCATGGTTCGGAACTGCTTTTTCGACGCGTCCTTTTTCTCGTCGCCCTGCATGCGGATGTCGACGAAGTCGCGGCCCTGCGCACGGTTGTGGGTCGGCTGATCGCCGTGGGAACGCATCACCGTTCCCGGGCTGAGGGCGTCCAGCCGCATCATCATCCAACGTCCGAATTTCATCTCCCGGTGGGACAGCATGCCGAACATGGCTTCCAACTGCTCGTGATGGAGGGCGTGGACGTCATCGAGCATGACGAGCGGGCTCATCTCGATCGTTTCGCCGTTCCAGTCGATGCGGATCCGGCTGATGGCGTCGAAGGGCGCGTAGGGCGCTGTGGCGTCGATCGGCAGGCTCTCGAGCTTCGGAGCCCTGAGCCCGGCACCGACCTTATAGATCGCCCGCTGGACGGCGAGCGCACGATCCCGGATGCCGGCCGCGGAGAGGCCACCGATCTGCTCGAGATGGGCCTCATGGTCGGCGCGGGGAATGAATTCGATCGCGTCGATCCCGCGCGTCCGGTTCGCCGTAAGATTGCGAATGAGCCCGAGCATCGCGCGGGCCTGCACTAGCCAGAAGGCGAGCTTCGTCTTGACAATCGGCTCGTAGGGCAGTTCCCAGAAGTCCCGGTATTCCGATTCCATCGGCACGCGGACGGCGGCGACGTTCGGCTTTCCATCCTTGAGGAATCCCGCCTGTGCCAGCGCGTCCGCGAGCGTGCGGTTAGTTGGGTTTGTCTCGTCCTTAAGGATCATCTCCACCATGCGGAACTCGGCGAGCGTTGCGAGCATCGTCTTACCGCTGCCGGGTGCGCCGATGATGCGGACGGGCACCTCGAACATGTCGTCCTTGTTTCGGCTGGTAGCCAAGAAGGTAGTGAGCGGGGCCGGACTGACGATCGACAGGAAGGACTCGTCCTCGCGGACGTATTCAGTGGCGCGACGGAGGAAGGGGTTGGCCATGGTCAGCCGTGCCTGTCGCGACGGAAGAAGAGCGGCTGCATGGCAACCCCGAACTGGCCTTCGGTCTCGGCCCAGAGGAGCGGGATCGCGTTGTTCGGTGTGTTGTGCTCGAGGACCAGCGGCAAGGCGCAATCCGCATAGCCGTACTTCATGTCGATCAACCCCGCCTCCTTTCCGTGCTTCTCGAGTCTCTTGGACAGATAGTCGTCGTAGTAGCGACCGCATAGATCGACGATCGGACCGTCTGTCGGATACGTGAGGGTCACGGCCCGAGTTTCCGTGTCGATCTTGGCGAGCCTAAGATTGCCCGGGAGTAGCATGCCTTCCGTTATGATCGTCGTGCCGAAGCTCTTGTTCGGGAGCTTCTCATTCGCCTCGGCTACGCGCTCATCGAGAGCGTCGTGCGCCTGCTTGGTCGAGACGTAGTGATGAATGTGGAGCGTGTATCCGTCCGCGAGAGGAAAATCGTCTGCGGTGAGCCGCGCCTTGGCGTCCTGCACGATCCTCTCGAACTTGTGGAGCTTGCCCTTCGGCTTGCCGTCCGGGAACCGGATAAAGGTCGTGCCCGATGCCGTGAAGTCGTCGATGAGGTAGACGTCGTCGAAGCGGGCGTCGGGGCCCTGCTCTTCCTTCAAATCACCGGCCAGGCTTTTCCACTTCTCGTCGTCGACGTTCATCATCGGAATAACCTGCTCCTGCGACAGGCGGCCCGCGTTCGCGCGGCGAAGGACGTCGATGCGGCTGCCGTCGCTCAGACCGACGAAGAGGCACCGGCGCAGACGGCGTATAAAGGCTTTCGTTCCGTCGGCCGACTGCCACACCTGATACGGTTTTATGCCGAGCTCGGCGGCGACCGACCCCCGGAGGTAGGGGGTGACGATCTCGGGGATGAAGGTCTCGATCACCCGCTGCATCTCGAGCGTGGAGATGTAGACCAGTCGTTCCTTGACGAAGGCGTATGCGGCAGGTCGATCCGCCTTGTCGAAGTGCCGGAGCCAAGAGACGAGACTCTCCAGGAAGCGGACACCGGCGCGAAAATCGGAATAACCGTCGTATTTCATAGCGGAGATGAGCCGTAGCCACCCATATTCCCTAGTGGCTACCTCATTATCCCAATCCATGACGTCTGCGACGAGGTTCAGGGCGAGCGTGTTGATCATCGTGGGTCAGGATTCCCAGGGAATGCGGGCGGGCAAATCGAACAGGCAGCTATGTCCGGCGGGGCAGTTGAGGTCATGCCGCAGCATAGGCTGGTCCGCTGGGAAGCGCCAACGCATTCGGATCGACATTGGACCGGCGGACCACCCTTATTCTACGTACTCACACATTGATACGGTCGAGCTTTTTGGATGTGACGAGATCAGGAACGGCGTGTTCTATACCACTCTATGCTTGTGCGAATTGAAGGCTATTTTACGAGAAGGGCACCTCAGGCGTCCGCGCCGAGCAGCGGTGAGCTTAAGGGGCCTCGTTACACCAGAATTAGAAGTTTGAATGAGCGTCCTGTTTTGGGGAATGCCACAACGGCATTGAACGGCGGGATTTGGGCCTTTGCGCTTTAAACAGCGATCTGTACGAAATCGGTGATTTCCGTCGGATTACCGCAAAGCCGCCAGAGCAAAATCGACTATTCCGGCCACTGACTGGATCACGGAACTATGTCCGCTTCTATTGAGTCTGCAATGCAGGGTTAAATAGCCGCCGA
Source organism: Sphingobium sp. MK2 (assembly GCF_040170545.1). NCBI lineage: Bacteria > Pseudomonadati > Pseudomonadota > Alphaproteobacteria > Sphingomonadales > Sphingobiaceae > Sphingobium > Sphingobium sp. MK2. The sequence goes on along the minus strand of NZ_JAZDXA010000049.1, from coordinate 1,281 downwards.
GGGTCGGCATTCGTAGGCGGTAAGTGGGACCTGTACGAACCCGCTGGCGCGGGATGGGTGCCTGGATTTGAAGTACCGCTGACCCACTGATATCGGCGCTTTGGTTGAGCCTGCTGCGGCATAGGCAGATTATCGCGACTCCTTTCAACCAAGGAGCGTACGATGATCACCAGTGTCTCTGATACCCCAGTCAGCTCATTGCGCCAGCGCATGATTGAAGACATGAACCTGCGACGGTTCGCTCGCAAAACCCAGTTCGACTACGTGCGCCACGTCGCGCGTTTTGCCACCTATCTTGGACGCCCTCCCGATACCGCGACAGCGGAGGACCTGAGGCTATTCCAGGTCGAACAGCGCGATGCAGGCCTGGGCGTGCCAACCATGAACAGCATCGTTTCGGCGCTGCGCTTCTTCTTCACGCACACGATTGATCGACCGGATCTTTCCCGCAAGCTTCATACGGTCAAGAACCCTCGTTCCTTGCCCATCGTTCTGAGTCCCGACGAGGTTGCGCAGCTACTCGGGGCGACCACCTGCCTCAAGCACAAAGCAGCGCTGTCCGTCGCTTATGGCGCTGGCTTGCGTGCCGCCGAGGTGACGATGCTCAAGGTCCGCGATGTCGACAGCAAGCGTATGCTCCTGCGGGTGGAGCGCGGCAAAGGCGGGCGATATCGCAATGCGCTCCTGCCCGCTGACCTGCTCACCCTGTTGCGCGAGTGGTGGTCCGTTGGTCGGCAACAGGGCGTCATGCATGCCGATGGCTGGCTGTTCCCGGGGATGCACTACCTCAAGCCGCTCAGTACGCGACAACTCCATCGCATCGTTGTCGACGCCGCAGAGTCCGCGGGCATCACCAAGCGGGTCGGCCCGCACACCCTGCGGCATAGCTTCGCCACGCATTTGTTGGAGGACGGGGTCGATATTCGCATCATCCAGGCGCTGCTGGGGCATGCGAACCTCGAGACCACCGCCTTTTACACCACGGTCGCCACCCGAACGGTGCGCGCTGTCATTAGCCCGCTCGACAGGTTGGTAACGCTGCCCGATCCACAAGTGGCGCCAGACGGCTGAGCCGTTGCGCACCTCACTCGAGGTCGCCGACATCTTTCGCACCGCCGGACCGGCCTATCGGGCCGCCCATGCCGGGCATCTGAGCCTCACCCAGCTCAAGGTGATGACGGCGATCGAGAACTGCCGCACCGCAGCCCTTGGCGGTCATGTCGAGGCCTGCGAGGACTGCGGGCATTGGCGGATCGCCTATAACAGCTGTCGTAACCGGCA
>NZ_JAZDXA010000048.1:0-35048 GCF_040170545.1 Sphingobium sp. MK2 | reverse complement strand
CCAAACCCTCAAGTCGATGGATCGTGATCGCTTTGCGGATACCATGGGGCGGCATATTTCCGAATTAAATGCCGTTCATCCGTTCCGTGAGGGCAATGGTCGCACCATGCGGCTGCACTTGCAGCTACATTCCCTTGCGGCCGAGAAATTCGTCTCGATCCAGGCAATGGGGCCGAAGGACTGGATGGAGGCGAGCCGCGACAGCTTCCATACTGGAAATCACGCCTCCCTCGCCAAAGTCATCCGTGATGCCATGCCCCTCGAACAGAACCGCGTCGAGCCAGCGCGTGGGCCAGCGGGCATCGCGTTTCCACCCTCGATGGAATCTCTCATGCCAGTTGGCGAACGACGCGCAATGAGTATCGAGCAGGCCAAGGATCAAATCAGCCGTTACCTACCTACTGCGCAAACCGTTGCGTCGCGGCAGCATGAGCAGCTTAATCGGATCGCGGAAACGTCCGCTGACATGCGCCAGCTGGCCGCGCGTTCAGCGCAGGAGCTTGCCTTTTTCCGCGATCCCAAAGGGCCGATGCACCACCTTCAGCTGATTGAGCAACGCCGCTATCATCAGATCGAAGTCAATTGGTCCGAGGGTATGGACCCGCTGCAAAGAGTCCGCGCCATCAGCGCGGGCGCCGCAGATTTCCTTTCGAAAATGACCGACCGCGACATTCAGGCCGCCGATCGCGCGCTACGTCTGCAAGTCATGCCTCCCGGCGTCAGTCAGGTTGATCTACGCCTTGCCGCGCAATTCGAGAAAAACTCGCCTGAGCAGAACCGCGCCGATGCCAGGTTCGCGCAATTCCAGCTCGCCATTGATAAGCGCGTCGCGACAGCTACCGAGCGCGGCGCATCGAAGGAACAGCTGGCGCAGATCGTCGAAAGCGCAAAGGCCCATGTCGCCGCAACATTGCGCGAAGGCAAATCACCGACGCCGACCGCCGAGAAATCAAAGGACCGCGAGCGCTGAAAATGAGCGGCCAGGGCCGCGCGCTTCGTAGTCTGTCAGCTGCCACATAGGATCGAGCGGCCCAGGGCCGCGCTCCGTCAGTGGTGGCAGCTGCCACCGGGGGAACACCAAGGGCACCCGCCCTTTCGTTCCCGAAGCATAATCGACAGGACCGGGTTGCCCGACAAGTTCGGCCAGTTCCGGCGCGCTCGCGCGCGCCGGGGCCTCCCTAGTCGCGCCGCCCGCACCACTCCCATCGATTTTGCTCCCCCCTCCCCATCCCGCGCTTCGCCAGCGGGTCAGAGCCGCAGGCCGCAGGCAGCGGCTTCGCCTAAAGGAGTGAGGAAAATGGAAGCGACAACTGACCAGATCGCCACCGTTGCGGCGCTGAACGACATTGCGCGGCGAACGATGGGCGTGACTTGTCGCACCGTGATTACGCAAGGCATCGCGGCGCTGGACGAGAATACGCAGTCCGACATTCTCAAGATGATCGAGGGCTTTGAGGATTTCACACCCGACAACGATCCTCACGGCGAGCATGACGCCGGTTTCCTTTATCGCGATGTGATCGGCCAATGGCATACCCGCTGGACTGACGACAGCACGCGCCCAGCCCTCTCGGTCATGTGGAAGTTCGACTATTACGACCGCGATCTTGAATTTGGCAGCGCCGAACCATGGAATCCCGATGCCACAACCCGCGTGCTCACCATTCTCCTAACCAGCGAATATTGAGGGAGGCCACCATGACCAAATCGCCCCCCGTGATCGAGCTTAGCTGGCGTGATGAGAATTACGGTTCCGTCTGCGCTGTCGCCGCCTTCCGCAACTATGCGGGCACACTGGATTGGAGCGACCGCACCCACCAGCGGTTTCGCGGATGCCTGAAACGCGCAGGCTTCGCCTTCCACGATGGCCGGTGCAGCTACATCGCCACCAGCGGCACCCGCGAGGATCGGCAGCGCGCCCTTTGTGACGAGCTGGCCCGCGCAGGCTTCCAGATCGACAGCGGCGACGTGAGGGCAGAGGCATGAACCGCGAACGCCGCAAGCAGATCGCCGCCGCCCGCGTGCTGATCGACAAGGGCAAGGCCCTGTTGGATGAGGCGCGCGACATGCTCGAAACCGTCAAGGATGACGAGCAGGCCGCCCGCGAAAATCTGCCACCCAGTCTTGAGGACAGCGAACGCGCGCAGGCGATGGACGCCGCAGTTTCCGAACTGGAAAGCGCGATTTCAGCCCTTGAAGACTTCGACGCCGACGAGATCGGCACGCAACTCGACACCGCCAGCGAATAGGAAGGATTGACCATGCAACCCATGCGCCACCTAGATCGAGACACGCGCCGCGCCCGCCTTCTGGCGGCGCGCACGCGCCCCGTCGGCGGCATCAACCGGCGCGGCATCTTCACCGGCCATTGGGACGGTGGCGATGTTGTGCGCCAGTTTCGCGGCGATAACGGATCGTGGATCGGCCTTGCCGCCTACAAGGCGAAGGAAGAGCCGGAGCCGCAGCCATGAAAATCAGCAACACGGCGAGCGCCGTTCGCGTCACCCTCTCCCCCACCGAGATCAGCGATTTGCAATTTGTGATCGAGGCGGCCGAGCGCGCGGGGCATTATATGCCCGCGCGCGTCCTCAACATCATGGCGGCGCTGACGCGCAGCGCCGACGATGTTCGGATGAAACAGGCCATGAAGCGGGCGGAAAAAGATCGCGTGACGCGGATCGAGCAGGACCGACGCGCGCGCGAACGCCAATTCATGCTAGGCGACCGATACAGCGTCATGGCGAGCCGCGCCGACTACGCCGATGCGTCTTCTGATCCGGACGCGCGCCAATGGGTTGACCTGGTGTTTCATGAAATCATGCAGAGGCCGCTTCCCGATCAATACGAACTCCGGCGCGACGTGTGGCGTGTCCACGTTGTCCAACTGGACGGCGGCACGCTCGGCGCTGTTGTAGGCGGCGATTGCACTCAAACCGCCGACCCCGCCGAAATTACTTCCGTAGCGGAACAGCTGATCGCCCGCTTCGAGGCCAGAGCTTGACGCGCGTGGAGCGGTGGCAGCTGCCACCGCTCCAGAGAGATCTAGAATCTGGCGATGAGAGGCAGCAGCGCCGCCGCTTGGCTTCCCAGGACCGGCACCCAATAATTCGCGGCGCGGTAATCAGGGCCGTGATCGACCGCCATCACCCCAAAGACATATCCGATCATTGGCAGCGTCCACAGCAGACGCCCGCCCAGGTCCACGCCCATCAGCACCAGCGCAACGCCAAGCACAGCCCAAAGCGGAATCAGTCGTTCCATGATTTCGCGATGACGGATTATTCGCCATGCACTTTCCCGGTCATCGGCGCTAACCTGCGATACGAGGCCCATAGCTTCCCCTTTTCATCAACGGTCGCCGGCGATCATCCAACGGCTTCACGAAAATGTGAAGCGCGTTTCGCGCGCATTCTCGCCAATCCGTTGTATAGCCCCCATCGAGCGAGGGCGAGGGACTGTGACAGCGGCCCTTCGCAAATCCTCTCGCTCAAAGGAGGTGATGTGATTTGACAGCATATGAAGCAGCTCAATTGACGATCGCAGCCGTCGCGCTCGTGATCGCAATTGTGAAGCTGGGGAAGTCCGATAAGGGCTGATCTAGCGGGGCGGGTGGTCTGACAGGGCCGCCCGCCCTAAATGTTTGAACCCGCCGTGTGACAGCACGGCGGGTTCAGGTAGGTGCGTGAAATGAATCAGCACACGAAGCATTGCCTATATAGCCCTTTTCCCTTGCCAATCCAATAACCGACGCGCGCGCGAGGTGTTCCCCGTCTGTTCCCTTTGGCGCATAAGCGCCCAATGGCCGCGAACTACAACCGCCCCAAGCCCATTGATCCTATCTGGTATCGGCAAGGCTGCTATCTGCGCATCTATTGCGCTTGCGGTCGCCGCGTTGTCGCCCCGCTGGGCGACTTCGCCCGCTCGCGCCGCATTTCTTTCGATACCCGCATTTACGAGCTGATCGCGCGGCTTCGGTGCAGCCAGTGCCGCCGCAAGCCTTATGCGGACGTGTCGCGCAACCGCTCGGGCAATTAAAATGACGGAGGATCCGATTGCTCGGATGCTTCCGGCGCTATCCGTTGGGCATGTCGCCGGCGACATGCCGCAGCGTCCTCTAGGTCACCGCTATGCTATGACCTGGCGGGCGCTTTTCCCTAGATTGAGGCGGCAATGCCGCCGCGTCCGCTGTTCGACTTTGGGGCCTGTTCCTGCCCCCTGCCGCAAGGGCTGGACCGTCTCGGCCGCTGTGCGGCCTCGCTTGGCGATCAGGCGGGTTTCCCCGCCCTTCCTTCGCTACGCTCCGTGCAGGACGGGTGATCCCCCTCCCCCCTGATCGGCCCTGATTTGCGGCATTCCCCGGCCCTGCTCGCCGCTGGGCAGAAGTCGATGACCCGTCATCGCCTTCGGCTCCATTCTAGGCAGGGAAAACAGCACATGACCGACATTCCGTTGGCAACGATTCTTCGGATCAACGCCGCCCGCACCATTCCGCTCGCTCGCTATGAGGAAGAGGGCAATTTTGACCGCTTCGGCTACATCAAAGACCTTGCCGAAAATCATGGCGCTGACCTTCCCGCCGTCATCGAGATTGCCGACCTACTAGGACCGGATGAAGATTTTGACGGCCTTGTGACCACCATCGAGGACGCCGCCGAGGGCTTCGGCTTTGGTGCTCTTATCCTCGGGGGGGCGTGAGCATGGGCCAGGAGCTTATGACGCCCGCGCAGATTGCGGATATTTGCGACGGCCGAGACAAGGCCATAGCCCTTTGGCTCGGCCTCTATGACACCTACCATGCAACCCGCGACGAGGCGGCGCGCCTGACCCTTGGCGGCCCACTATCGCTGTCATGTGGCCGCGACTGGACCGAGGACACGTTGACTCGCGCTTTCAGCTGCCACCGCCTGTCCTGGCGCAGATTGAGGCGGCAAGCCGCCGCGCTGATTTGTCGCGTTTGGGGCCTGTTCCTGCCCCCTGCCGCAAGGGCTAGACCGTCTCCGCCGCTGCGCGGCTCCGCTTGGCGATCAGGCGGGTTTCCCCGCCCTTCCTTCGCTGCGCTCCGTGCAGGGCGGGTGATCCCCCTCCCCCCTGATCGGCCCCGTTTGCGGCATTCCCCGGCCCAGCGTCGCCCGCTTTCGGCAGAAGTCGATGACCCGTCATCGCCTTCGGCTCAATTAGGAAGGGAAAGCCCATGAAAATCCGTATCTACCGCCAGACCGAGCAGGACTTTGACCGAATCGAGATCGAGGGCGCGACCTTTGAAACCATCGTCAGCCGGGCAGCGGTCGAGGGGCTTCAATGCAGCGGTTACAACAGCAATCCGAGCCAGCGGCTTGAGTTGCAGGGCGCACCGAAATTCAAGGGCGTTTGCGGTCCTATGTGGGATGGCGATGCGATCCGCTACGAGTGCAGCGCCACCTATGCGGAGTTGAGCGCATGAGCGCCGCCGCCGCGATACGCGCCGCGTTGCTTCGCAGCTTTTCCGCGCCGTCGCCCTGCCAGCAGGAACGCGGGGCCGAGCATTGGCCGATCAATCTTCACGGACCTTGCGCCGAGGATAAGGCATGGTCCTTCATCATCGGGATCGAGGATGGTTGGTTTTCCTATGATCGTTCCGGGCATCTGCAATGGTCCCCCATGGGCCGCGACCGTTACGCGGCAGGCGATAGCGCCAGCTTCACCGAGGCGAGCGGCCAGACCGCTTTCGCCTTTTGAGGGGATCGAGCATGGCCCGCCATTGCATCCGCGAACCTCGCTACGTTCCCCCGGTGCAGCGCATCGGGGAGCAACCCGACTTGTTCGGTGGACCGACCCTTAGCCACGTTGCCGAGCGCCAAGGACCGCCGAAAGGATGGCAGCGCCAATTGCAGAAATGGGGCCGCTGCACCGTCATTGCCGATCTTGAGGCAGCGCCGCCGTCTGTCATCGACCCTCCCCCGTCCCCGTCTCCGGTTTTCCTTGTCGCTTGCGTTGCTGCGAAGCTGGACCGCCCCGCCCCGGCGCGCGATCTTTACGCATCGCCATGGTTCCAGAAGGCCCGTGCCTATGTCGAACGACAGGGCGGCGCATGGTTCATCCTGTCAGCAAAGCATGGCCTGATCGCCCCGGAAACCGTCATCGCGCGCTATGACGAAACGCTAGGCGCGATGAAGGCAGGCGCGCGCCGCCTTTGGGGCGCGCGCGTGATCGAAGCAATGGCCGAGCAGATCGACGCCGCCGCGCCGCTGATCGTTCTCGCAGGCCGCAACTATCGCGATCCCCTTTGGCCGCAGATCGAACGGCGCGCATCGGTTCCGATGGAGGGGCTTGGAATCGGTCAGCAGCTCGCTTGGTTAAGCGACAACTGAAAGCGAGAATTGTCGCGGTCCATGCGCAACTTCGCGCGATGCGCTTCGAGGGGGCATCTGTTTGTCGCGCCGCCCTTTCAATCTATCCAACGCCATTTGGCGTTGTGAGTTTGAGGATTATAGGCCCATCAACGGCCCAAGCCCCCCGGTAGGGCCGCCCACTCTCGGCAAGCGCAAATGGCGTAGTTTGCGCTTGCCGGGAGACCAGTTGCCCTCTCTATATGGCAAGGTGACTGCCCCCACACCGACAGCGCCCTTGTGGACCCAAGATCAGGCCATTGCCTATGAGGCAGCCCTTGAGGCCATCAACGATGTTATCGCCGGTTACAGCGAGCAGATCGCGCTTGAGCATGGTCGCGTTGTGCCGAACACGGCGCGGATCGCTTGGCTCGAAATGCGGACGGATCAGGCATCGGCCACCGGCCATGCGCTCAATGTGATGGATGATGAGAATGTCCGACAAACGCTGCTGGAATACAGCGCGATCGTTCGGGCGCGAGACGGCGCAGGGTGAAGGTCCGCCCGATGGGCGGGCGTTAGTTCGTTAAATCCCCCCGTCAGTGTCTTCCTAGCATGAGGGCTGCACCAGGCCGCATCAAGGATCGGCGGTTCCCCCAATTTGCTGCGCAAATCGGCTCCCCCACCGCCCGCTAGCGCGGCCGCTTCGCGGTCCCTGACCCGACCCGGCGCTGCCCTCCCCTTGGCCTCGCCAATTCCGGCAACAAGGAGGTTGTTATGTCTCATCGTCTGTTCGCTCAGCTGGCTTTCGAGCGTGCGCTTGGAAATGCTGCGATCGAGGCGCTGGCGACCGCGTTGAACGATAAGGATCATTTCGACGCGGAAAGCATGTGGCCGAAAGACCCGATGTTTATCGGCAAGACGAGTGCTGACATCGAGGCGGTTGCGGCCGAGCTGGGCCAGATCATCGAGGACCGTATCAAGGACGTGCTCGACGGCCCCGGCATCCGCAACATCGAGCGCGGCGAATGCGTCTATCCGCAAGTCGTCGCGGTCGTGCTGGCGGCCAAGGCGAAGCGCGGCCAATCCGGCTGACGCCGGAGGGGCGGGCTTAGCCCGCCCCTTTTCGCCCGCTGGGCGAAACCGATGATCTCGGTGCCATGCAGAGCGCGGGACGGGGCATCGAACCCCGCCCCGCGCAATCTCTTCTCTCTGTGTGTCGTGGCATTTTGGCATGGGTGCGCGCCAGCTTTCAAGGATCGGCGGTTCCCCCAATTTGCTGCGCAAATCGGCTCCCCCACCGCCCGCTACCGCGGCCGCTTCGCGGTCCCTGACAGCCGGCGCCGGTGCCCATGCCGGGTGTCTCCCGTCACCAACGAGAAGGAGAACCGGATGCACATCAAATTGTTTAGAGCACTGAAAGCGGCTAATCTGTCCGACGACGCCGCAGCGGAAGTTGTAGAGGCTATTGAGGAGTATATCGCCGTGAAGGTTCAGGAGGCGAACAAGGGAATCGAAAGCAAGCTGACGGCACAAACTTGGGTCATCGGCAGCGTCGGTTTCGTCCTCGCAGTCATCGGCCTCGCGCCCGCTTTCATCAAACTGTTCCAGTAAGACAAAGGGAGGCTTCGGCCTCCCTTTTTTTGCCGAACCGACTGATTGTCAGGAGACGCAAATTGACCGACTTCGCACAAGCACGGCTCGATATGTTCGAGAGCGGTTTATTCGGCCAGGGCAATGCTTTCTGGCGCTGGATCGCCACGGACGAGGCGCGGCCCTATCTGGCCGCTTTCGCCGCCGATCGCGCGCCACCCAGCGGAAGCGAGTTTTTCGCGGCCGATCTTACCGCCGAGGATCTACTTGATTCCGATCACCTGGCCGAGCTTGCCCAGAAGATCGAAGCGGCTCACGGCTAGCGCCGTGCGCGCCGGGGCTATTTGCGAGCAGATGTGCGCTGTTGCTCCGCCACGTCGCGGATCATAGCTGCCCAGCATCCCAAGATCATGCCCTCTTCATTATCGACTTCGCTTGTGGCGACCGCATAGATACCCAGCAAGTTTGCAACCTCGCTCGCCTCGACAATGCCTTGACGCGCAAGCAGCGTGGCAAACATCGAGAGTGCTCCCCCCATTGCCCGCACCAGCGGCGCATCTTGTAGCAGTCGGTCAAATTCGCGGGGCGGGTTACTGGACATAGATTGTTCCGATCAAATAAAGCGACTGCCTTTCAGGACTTGTCGCGGGAAGTGCTATCCGCTGCCAATAATTCGACAGCCGATAATCCGAAAGCATCGGCAAGGCTCTCCAAGGTAGCAAGCGTTGGATTACCATGTCCGCGCACCATGTATGAAATATGTGACGCCGCAACGCCCGAGCGTTCGGACAACTCCCCTTGAGTTATGCCTAGTTTCTTTAGTTCGCGAGCGATGTTGGCCCCGAGCTGGGCCATCAACGGCGATGTTCGTTTCAGGTATATGGTTGGCATCGTGTTCGCGTCCTTCTGGCTAGGCGCAGAATGTCGGCACGGGCAGCATGGCGCAATAGGGTTGCTCTAGAAGCTATTTGCGCCATGGCTTTCGCGCCTAGCGCAGATGGTATAGATTGTGCGCCATGTTCGTGCTGGAACATGGGATAATGAACATGCAGTCACCGATCGCGCTGTTTAATGCGAAGCTTGCCAAGACGGCGAACCATAGCGCAACGGCTTCGGCTGATAGCCTCGGCGGCAGCGCGATCGAGCGGATCAACGATCCTCACATTATGGACAAACTGCTAGCAACTCTCGAACCGCGAGAAGAGCAAATTGTGCGCCTAAGGATTGGTGGTCCCGAGGGGGAAGCGCAAACGCAGCGAACAGTGGCAAGTGTGGTGGGGCTTTCGCCTGGTTCGATCGGACAGATCGAAGCAAAGGCCTACAGACGGATGCGATGGGTGATGAACAATCTCGGCACGGACGCGGCCGTGCTCGATGCGCTCATTGCGAAGCGAAATGCTGATAGGGCGCGGGAAGAGGAAGTTGCCGCTAGCGCGGCCGAAGCAGCGGCCAGAGAGCAGGACCAAAAAAGGATTGATGCTCGACACCGCGATGAAAGGCGGCGCGCGAAAGCTCGAAAGCGAGCGTGGGAGCGCCAGCTACGCAAGGCGGAGGAACAGCACCAGGCCTTGAATGATGAGGCGGCTTATCTTGCGCAGCGCATAATCGCGCTAGAAGGACGGAACCGGGTCATTCGCATGTTTCTCCCCCGCAATTCTGAGCTTGAGCGATTGCGCGCAAGAGCGCGCCAGTGCGGAATTGAAATCGCACAAGCGGACGCAGGCATTGCCAAGCTTCGCTCATCGCCGCCCGAGGGGCCTGACCTTGCTGACTGAGAACGTTCCTTCCCCTGCCCCACAGATTGCCCGCGTCTATCTGCGCGTCAGCACCGACGCGCAGGATTTGCGTCGCCAAGACGCGATCGTGGGCGAAGCAAAGGCCGCAGGCTACTATGTCGCGGCGGTCTATCGAGAGAAGGCATCGGGTGCCCGCGCCGACCGCCCCGAGCTTTTGCGAATGATTGCCGATCTTCAACCCGGCGAAGTAGTGATCGCGGAGAAGATCGACCGGATAAGTCGTCTCCCCTTGACCGAGGCTGAGCAGCTGGTTGAGACAATTCGTGCGCGAGGCGCGCGACTTGCCATTCCCGGCGTCGTGGACCTGTCCGACCTCGCGGCCGATGCCGATGGCATCGCCCGCATCGTGCTCGAATCTGTTCAGGCGATGCTCTTGAAGATCGCCTTACAGATGGCCCACGACGATTACACCGATCGCCGCGAGCGACAGCGCCAGGGTATCGCCTTGGCAAAAGCCGCAGGTCGCAGCGGAGGGCGCAAAGGCGATCGGGCAACGCACGCCCGCATTGTGGCATTGCGCGAGGCGGGCAAGAGCATTGCCAAAACGGCAGAGCTGGCCGATTGCGACCGCAGCACAGTCAAGCGAGTATGGGCGGCGCATCGCGCCGCCCAGGTGCAAGAACCCAGCCCTCAGCGAAATCACCGTGAGCGGAAACGCTGATTGCCCTTTCTGTTCGGCTTCGCGCCGGTGGCAGCTGCCACCGGCAGTCCCCTGCCCGCGTCAACGGACTGCCAGCCAGGGAAAGAGCGGCGGAGCCGCGACAGGGTTTTCCAATCGCCCCCATGCCGATCGAGCGCAGCGACCTATGGGCGCCAATGGCCGGTGGCAGCTGCCACCACCGCCAGTCCAAATTGCTGCATCTACTCGGGCGGTTTCCTTTGGGCGTTGCTGTCTGACGGATACGAACTGCGCATCGCCACTAATGCGGGCAAGCAGAAAACCGGCCTTCGGCCTTGGGTTTCCGCAAGCGGACCCTCCCATTTTCAGCTTGCCCGCGTGGCTCAGCTCCGCCGCAAAAAATCCGTCAGCAACGCTTATCCAAAGGAGACTACCATGCAGAACATCGCTGAATTTCGGATCATCGGCCGCGTTGGCAGTGTCGATACGACCGATAAAGTCACCCACGTTTCCGTCGCCGCGAACTACAACCGCAAGGATGGCGATGAATGGAAGACCGATACGCACTGGAACCGTGTGACGTTCTTCCGCCAGCTGGCAGAGCGCGCCGCTGATCTGGGCAAGGGCGACCTCGTTCACATCACCGGACGGGTCCGCCAGAACAGCTACGAGAGCAATGGCGAAACCCGCTACTCGGTGGACCTGATCGCTGAGGGGCTGGGCATCCTGACGAGGGGCGGGGCTGATTAAGCCCCCTCCCTTTCCCCATAAGACGGGCGGCCTAGCGGCCGCCCTTTTTTGTGGACAATGCCTCTCATAGACCCTAACGATAATAGGGTTTAATTTTGCGAGGCATTTGTGGCGGCCAAACTGTTCAATCGTGTAGCGAGCTTGCGCATCGCTGCCGGACTTACGCAATCCGAGCTGGCGGCGAGGATTCACGTCTCACCTGAAACAGTCGCCGCCATCGAGAACGGCAGGCAGGACGCCACTTTGATAACGGCGCTCCGAATGTCCCACGCACTGCGAACTCAAGTGCCGAACATCTTTAGGGAGCAGCCTTTCCCTAAGCTGATCGGCTCCGATCGAGGCGAGAGCCGCACAGCTTAGGAGGTCACTATGCGCCGTCAGATCGTCAGCAAACTCCGGCGTGCAGCAAGCGCGCTACGGACGGCTATGCTTTTGGCGTGGCTTATCCTGCTGATCGCAGCTGGCGCGCTCATGCTGATCGTGGCTCTTATTGTCGCCACGCTGGCCCACGCTGCCTTTGGCTGGTGGGGCGTGGCCGTGGTCGCAGCTTTCGTGCTGGCGGCTATCTTCGGCAAAGATCCACCGACCGAACCAACCAGCCCGCGTCGCAAGCGCAAGGGCCTTCACCTGAATGACGATCCGAACCCATGGTATATGCAGTCGCAGTATCGCTTCGGATCGGGAAATAGCGCCGCCCATAACCGCTGGCACAAGTAGCCCGTGGCGCAGCCATTGAAGGGATTCTCAATGCGAACAATCGTAGTGACTAATGAGCGCGGTGGCATCGGCAAGACCACGCTTACCTGTCATATCGCGTGGCATCTGGCCGAGCAGGGCAAGCGTGTCGTGGTCCTTGACCTGGACAAGCAATGCCACAGTGCCGGAATGCTGAAAGCCGAGTTCGAGCAGATCGGGCCGGTTCAGTCGATACTCGACTTCGCCCCCGTCGAGGAACCTCCGGCGCTGGCTTGCTTCAAGAACACGAGGCAAGTGGTCGAACTGACGACTGACGGCCCGCAGCAGGGCCAGCACATCGCCGCCTATGTTCGCGCCATTCGTGCCGGCCTTGCCAAGCACTACGACTATTGCGTGATCGACACGGCCCCGGCTTGGGATGGCCGCAACCTTATGGCGCTGATCGCATCCGATTATGTCGCGGTGCCTTTAGACCCCGACAAAACCGCACGGCAATCGCTCAACGAGATTTCGCAAAGCATCAGCCTTGCCAATAAGGTTCGGGGGGAGGGCAACGAAACCCGCTTCGGGATCGTGTTCAATCGTGTGCAGACGACGAGTGAAGTGTCTAAAATGCTCATGGAGCGGATCGGGCAGGCGCTACCCGCCAATGTTGTCCCGCATACCATCCCGCACCGCGAGCATATGCGCGAGGCGGCCCTTCTCGAAATTCCCGTGTGGCGACTTGCCAAGGATACGCGCCGCAGCGCGCCGGTCCTGCGCGAAGTCGTCTCCTACATTGTCGATCAAGCTGAGAGGGAAGCCGCATGAGCAAGGCAGCTGTCAAACCGGCGAAGAAGAGCTTTGCCGACTTCGATATGGACGCGATGGATTTTTCGGCCGTCCCCGCGAATACCGAGTTCAAGGCAGCTGGGCGGTTTCAGCGCCTTCCGCTCGCTGACATTGATCCAGACCCCGCGCAGGTTCGCCGGGAGTTCGACCAGGCCGAGATTGATGCACTGGCCGCGACCATCAAGGACCGCGGCTTGCTGCAACCCATCGTCGTCGCGCCAACATCGAACGGCCGCTACATCATCCGATACGGCGAGCGGCGCTACCGCGCGTGCCGCCAGCTTGGTTTCGACCAGATCGACACCGTTCTGGATCAGGCCGACGCCGAACGCGATATTGGCCTCGACCAGTTTCTTGAGAACGAACAACGCCAAGCCCTAAGTCTGGCCGAGCGCGTCAGTTTCATCGCGAGCCGCGTCAGTGACACGCTTTCGACAAAGGATCTAGCCGCGCGCATCGCCAAGCCGCATTCGGAAGTGAAGCGCCTCTACTCGCTGCGCACCTTGCCCGAGGACATTCTTGCCGCGTTGAAGAATTGTTCTCCGCGCGCCGCCGTCGCCATCAAACACGCGATCGAGCTGGACGAGGAGGCCACGCGCAATTTCGTGGTCACGAATGAAAATCCGACAGCCGCCGCCTGCGAGCAGTTTCTTGCCACGCTCCAAGGCGGTCCCGATGAAGAGAGCGCTCAGGCCGGCGCCGCTAAACCGAATGACGATTCAGCGCTGCCCCAAGAATCGCGCGCGCCGGTGGCAGCTGCCACCAGTGCAGCAGATGAGCGTCGGGAGCGGCCCGAACTGGATGCCGGCGACGACGAGCGGGAAGGGGAGGGCGCTGCGCTTGCCGAGCGTTCCGATCACAAGCCGCGCACCCCCCGTCAGCCGAAAGAGGCCAACGACGCACCGGCCATCATCATTCAGGGCCGTCGCGGGATTGTTCTCAGCGGCCAGGTCACGGTTCGGTTCGACGGCGAGGCTGCGCCCCAAACCTTCGACTTCTGATAGCTTTTACCGTCCACGTTCACTCAGCATTGAGGCGGCGTGGAATTTTGAAGCGGTGGCAGTTGCCACCGCTTTTTGTTTGTGGGGTAGGTATCTACTTTATGGCAGGATAAGCCTTGCGGCGGCTAATGTTAACCGATACGCTCAATCCTATCGGATCGCGCTTCACGGTTGGGAGATACCTACCCCACATGGAAAAGACGCTGGGCTTCAAGATCGAGGCGGCCAAGCTCGCAAAGATCGACGCGCTCGCGCAGACGAGGGGAGGGCGCGGCCCCTTCATGCGTCAGCTGGTTGACGCGGTGCTCAGGCAGTCCGGGGCGGCCATCGAGGCCGCGCCTGTTGCCGACCGCGAGGCCGCTGGCGAGCACCGCCTTTATCTTCGGCCCACCGAAACCGAACTGGCCGTGATCCGCCATCGCGCAAAGGAGCGCCGCATGACCCCGGCGACCTGGGCGATGGCTCTTGTGCGGCGACACATCGGCATTGCCGCGCCTGTCGATCGCGAGTTGCGCGAAGAGCTGTTGAATTGCCGTCAGGCGTTACAGCGCATTGGCCGCAACGTGAATCAGATCGCCCGAGCGGCGAACAAGATGGCGCTGGCGGACAATGCAGCGGAGATCGCCGGCGAGCTGCATAAGGTCAACGACCTGCGCGCGGCGATCGGCGCGGCCGTCGAAGGTATCGGTGCAGCCACGAAGGCCGATCTTGTCTATTGGGAGGTGCCCGGTGAGCGACTTTGACAGCAGCTTTGAGGCGGGCCAGCTCGCCGCGCTGTTCAAACCAAAGCTGACCAGCGACCCGAACAGGCGCGGCGCCGACATGTTGCTGCGCTCGCTTAGTTCGAGGCGAGCAGGCCAGGGCGGGAGCACCCGGGCGCGGCTTGCTCGCATTGTCAGCCGTGCTCCGGAGGTCATGGTCAAGGTTACGGGCAGGCCGAAGGGCAAGAACCACGCGGCTGCGCATTTCGACTATATCGGCCGAAAAGGCGATGTGCCGCTTGAAACGCGCGATGGCGACATTCTGACTGACAAGGAAGATCGGGCGGCGCTGGCGCGCGATTGGGGCGATCCTGTCTATTGGCGTGACAATTCTACCGTAGCCGCCGTGAGCATGGTTTTTTCGATGCCGGCAGGCACAGACCCCGACAAGGTTCTTTCAGCGGTGCGCGAAGTCGCGCGGAGCGAGATCGGGCATGAGTGGGATTACGTCCTGGCGCTGCATACGGACACACCACGGCCTCACGTGCATGTGACGGTTGCAGCGCGCGGTGACACGGGGAAACGCTTCAACCCGCGACCTCAAACGCTGCATCATTACCGGGAGCGCTTTGCCGAGGAATTGCGGGCGAGGGGGGTTACTGCCGAGGCAACGCCTCGCGCAGCGCGCGGTGTCGGCCGAGCTGGTCAAAGCATGGCCCTGAATCGGATGCGGCAGCGCTACATGGCCGGCACCGCACCTGCACCGTTTGCCAATCAGAAGATCACTGCGGCCGCGCGAGACCAGCTGGCGGGGCGGTCCACCGCTCCGGATTTCGTGGTGCGCGGGCGGCAGGCATGGACTGAGACGCAACACCGCTATCTAGCCGCCGCCAAGCGCCTTGAGGCAAGCAGCGATCCAGCTGACCGCCAGCTTGCCGACCAGGTGCGGCAATTTGTGGGGGCAGGGCGAACGCCTACAATTCATGAGCGATCGGTAGCCGCGATGGAGCGGAAGCGGCAGAGCGAACGATCTAGGAACCGCGATCGTTCGCGGGAAGGGCCAGGACGATAGTTACTGGCCGTGCTTGGTCCAGCCAACGCTGTTTGCGCGTTCCAAAGCGACCAAGGCGTCTGATACCGCCTTCTGCGCGACTAGAAGATAACCTTCGGCAATACTGGGCCATGTTAACTCATCGAACGGATTTGTGACGTTGCCGTTGAAATAATCGAGAGCTTCATGGGCGCGTGCAGCCGCCTCGATTACCTTGGCGGTTTGTTTCTTTGCCCTGTCAGATTTCTTCATCGTGCCTCATGAGGCCATAGCCCATCAAGAGATCGCAAGCGGTGGCAGCTGCCACCGCTCTACCTTCCGTCAGTTTTGAGCCCGCCACGATCTACGGACAGCTGGGGTATCATCGGATACTTTAAGGCTTCACGCTCCCGCGCCCGACCTTCATCTATCCCGTATGATGCGCCAATCATCAAACCTACGAAGAACACGGGGATCATGAGCAGGAGCATCGAGCCGAAGCGTGCTCTACGGCGAGAGCTTTGGATCGCGAGCGCATCACGTTGCAGCTTGAGGGCTGTTATGATCGTCTCGGTAGCAAGGGTGATTTCATGGGCGTCGTCGCCCACATTTGTAAGCAATTGCTCAACGTCCGTCAGAGGGCGTTCTACCTGTTTACCCACTTCGCTTAGATCAGACCAAGCGAGGTTTCTGGAATGAATCACGCGAAGCAAGGTTTCAATGTGACGATCGAGATCGGACACGCCTCTCGATGGCACCGGATCAGGCCGGGGAATGTTCATCGTGCGGTTTCCTGTTTCCAAAAAGCATGTGCCATGCACTTAGCGCGAGCGTGACGGCTTCCTTTCCTGCTGGCGCAGCGTCAAATCCTCGCGCGCTATGCGGGTAGCCTCGTTCTGGCGCTGTTGCTCGAAACGGGCAGCAGGGACCGGCGCGCCAACCTCAATACGCTTGGCGACAGTTTCCTTGGCCCGCTCTATGAAGCGATCCCTGTCTTCCTTTTGGGTGAACCGGGTTTTCGCTTCGATCGCTGCCGCCAGGACGTGCGATTGCGCGGCCTTGAATTGCGGGTTGGCCGCATTATCCCGATGCGAATTGCGCCGGAACTGTTCGGCCGCAGCACGAGATTCTGAGGGGTCTTGCTTTGCCATGCTCGCTCTCTTTGCCGGGTCTTGTGCTTCGCGGGCCTTATCTCGCGCCGCCAGCCTTTCTCCCTCAAGTTTAAGCTGTTCAGACGGCTTGAACCCTTTCACTTCGACCCCCGATCGCGCCGCTTCCAGATAGACCGCCTTCTTGAATTCGTCGCTTCCATGAACACGGATCGACTGCCAGCCATTGTGCTTCGCGATCGCGATAGCATCGCCAATGGCATAGTCCTTGTTGATGCGAATGCCGTCTTGGCCCTTGATCGACATATCGGGCTTGTCATCGCGGCCGCTACGGAAAAGATCATTCCCAACGCGCAGATATTTGCGTTCGAGCTGCGTGGGCAGAGCCAAGCGTGTGTCGTCAACTTGCTTGTCATCCTTTGGCGCTGCCTTCGATGGAACCTCAGCTTTCGCGGGCGCAGCACCGTCTTTGCTCTCCGCCCTGGCTCGCTCACCCTCATGGATATTGAGCGATTTATCGGCCGATGCGGTCGGAGCCGCTTCGCGCTTCGCTTGCCGGGGCCACGCATTAAGGTCGGCCCGCACTCTGCTTTCGTGTCCGCGCAATTCGTCGGCAGGCGCTCCGCGTTTCAGCGCCTTATTATACTCTTCGACAGCCGGCGTCAGATATTGCGCAACCGGCGTGGACCCATCATTGCGCCAATCCGTGGACGCCAGATAAGCGGTTTTTCCGCCTTTCTGCATCGTCAGCGCGTGGTCATATTGGTTTTCCAGCTTGGCAAATGCCTTCATGGCATCGGGGAATCTCGCAAAGGTTTCCTTGCTGTTCCCAGGGCCAAGAATTTCGTAGGAGCGCGGCGTCTTTGCTTGGCGTTCGCTGTTGTCATTATCGGCCATATTCTTCTCCTTCACTCAGAACTAGATCCCGGCGCTGACCTTCCCACTCCTCTTTCGTCGGGTCGGGACCAATAATGTCGTCGAAGTTGATTTCATCGAAAGCCATGCTGCCGTCCTTCACTGTCAGGTTCGGCATATCGCGATCGAGGGCGAGAACGTCTTCGGGAATGTCCTGCACCTGGTCATCGGCCAGTGCGGAATAATCATTGAAAGCCGCCAGCTCTTCATCGCTCAGATCATCGACGGCCGCGATCGGCGCGACCGGCTTGGGCAGCGCCGGCACTTCCGGCGCAGGCGTCAAGCGCGAGCGGAACACGGCATCCTTGAAGTAGCGGATTTTCTTCCCGCGAATGACGGGGATGCCGCCCCGGATGACGAGTATATCGTCTTCGGGCAGCTGCATCAGCTCTTGCGGGAGCATCAGCGCGCGGCGCTGTTCGGAGATCGTCTTGCTTCGATTGGCGAGCAATCCATGTATCGTCAGGGACCGGCTTTCCGCATCCTGACCAAGATAGCCGAGGCGTTCGGACAGTTCCTTTGCGACCCGCAGCTCCTTCGGCGTGAAAGCAATTTCGACCCCGCAGTTTGATACGATTTCGTCCGCGCCATGCTCACCATAGACATTCCGCAGCTGGGAGCGGGACTGGATGACGGGGAGCAGACGCAGCCCATAGCCGCGCACATAGGAGAACGCATTGGCAATGACCTGGGCGCGGCCGAGCCGCGCAAATTCGTCCAGAATGAGCAGCACGGATAGCTTTTCACCATCGTCGGGCAGTTGCCGCGTGTTGAGGTCGATCAGCTGTTGGAAAAACAGATTGTAGAGCGGCGCGACCCTATCGAGTTCATCCGGCGAGACACCGAGATAGATCGAGGTCGGGATGCGGCGAAGGTCCGTCAGGGAAAAGTCGCTTTCGGCCGTCGCGCGATCGACAATTGGATTGATCCAGAGATTGAGCTTGGAGGTGACGGTCTGGATAATGCCGGTGAATGTGTTGTCCGCGCTGGACGTAAAATCGCTCAGCGCGGCGCGGCACCCTTCCGATAGTGCACTATCGCCAGCTTCCTTGGTGAAGAATGCCTTCATCCCCGGCATCGTGATGGTCCGGTATATCTCGCCAAACGAGAAGGGACGTTCAGGCTTGGCCGCGATCCACGATGCAATGCCGACAAAGGCCGTGCGCGCTGATTCCGTCCAGAATGCCTCGCCCTTCTCCGGGGGCACGAAGAGCATCGTGGCGATCTTCTGCAATTCGACCAGGACCTCAATTGGATCGGCCCTGTTGATGTAGCTAAGCGGATTGTAGCGGGCTGTGCGGCCTTCTCTGTCCGTAGGGTTGAACAGCACAACCTTTTGGCCGCCCTTGCGGCGGAAACCCGCCGTGATTTCATAGTTCTCGCGCTTAATATCGAGCACGACAACCGAATCCGGCCATTGCAACAGATTGGGGATGACGATGCCAACGCCCTTGCCCGATCCGGTAGGCGCTTCGAGCAATACATGCTCCATCTTGCCCACCATAAGGAAGCGGTTGCGGACGCGGCCGAGCACAATGCCCTTTTTCGCGCGAAGGCCCGCCTTGCGGATTTCGCCTTCGCGCGCGAAGCGGGCTTCACCGTGAAGGTTCCTTTTCGGCCGCAGGACGATCGCCATAAGCAACACCGGCAGCGGCACGCCTATGACCGCGCCTCGCCAGAGCGCTTCGGTCACGACAGGATCATGGCGGTAATACCAGAAGAAGCCGGGGAGCCTGAGCGGATCATAAGCCGCGGCGGGCATCTTGAGAAAGAACCACGCCACCGTCCCGGTCAGCAGGCCGATCAGCAGCAGTGTGATCGGAAGGAGGACAAGGGCCAGCGCGAGCCTGTTAGAGCCTGTTTTCTGGATCAAAATATATCTCCGTCACGCGAAAGCGGCCTTCGACCTTCTTGGTTTGCACGACCACATCCACCAGCAGCTTGAGCAGGCTGCGAATGTCGTCACGGGCCAGATCGGCGCCGCCCTCGCTTTCCTTGACCAGCAATGTCAGCTGTTCGAACGCGAGTTCGGCCGAGTCCGCATGGATCGTCGTGATCGAGCCGGGATGGCCTGAGTTGACGTTGCGGAGATAGAAGAACGCGGTGCCGTCGCGCAGCTCCTGCAACAGTATCCGGTCAGGCCGCATACGCAGGGCCGATTCCAGAAGATCCTTTGCAGAGATTTTCGCGGTGCCCTGCTTGTCCTTCGCGTAGAGCATGTGGACCACGTTGCGATGCGGAACGACCAATTCGCGCGTGTCTTCGATCGTCAGCAGCCGCTCATGCGGCGGAATAAGCTGGATCAGCCCTTTAGAGAGCGTCGTCTTTCCCGAGCCGGTAGCGCCCGAAATCAGGATATTTTTGCGGCCCTGAACTGCCTTTTGGAAAAATTCGACATGTTTTCCTGCATCGAGCAGATCGCGCAATTCAACATCGAGCGGTGAGACTTGCCGGGTTGCGATCTTTGTCTCGCTAAACAGCCCACCGCGCTCGAAGTCCTCCATCGTCAACGTCACCGATGACGGTTTGCGGATGGTGATGGACACCGTGCCGGCAGGGACAGCAGGCGGCACAACCAGCTGCACACGCTCACCGCTGGGGAGGATTGTGGAGCAGATTGGTGTGGACTGGCTTATGTCCTGATGCGTGAAAGCCGCCGCTGCCCGCGCGAGCGCGAGCAGCGACTTTTCGTTGAGGTCAGGCAATGTCTCCCAGGACCACCCATCGCGCGTTTCAATCGCCGCCTCGCCAGCCTTGTTAATCACCAGTTCCGTTACGTCCTCACGCGCGAGCAGAGGGCGCAGCGGCAGCAAGGCGTTTTCGAGGACAGCCGTATTGCTCATTGGCCGCGCCGAAGCCGAAGGCCGTAGATGTTGGAGAAGTCGAAGTCGCGCGCGACCATGATCCCCACTTCCGCGCCCTGATTGATGCGAAGCACCGGCTGAATCTGCATCGTGTCCCGCAAAATCGTGTCCGATGCTTGGCTGGGAACCCGTGTGACATTATCCGCGTCGGAGACTTCCGAGGCGGCGATCGAGGCGGCATCGTTGAGCGAGCTGAACAACAGCGCGGCCCCGAAGCGTTCCCAAAAGAAGTTCTTCACGCCGCCTGCCATACCTGAACGGCCAAGCGCATCGCTGGCGGGCGAACCTACGTCGATCGCCACGCCGCGAGGCGTGACCGCGCGGTTCCATACCGCAAAGAGACGATATTTGCCGCGCTGGACGCCGGTTTGATATTCGCCCAAGACGCGCGTTCCCTTTTCCAGCAGGACGACGCGGCCGTTGTCCGAATAAATGTCGCGGGGAATGATGCAGCTGACATATCCGGGCTGACTGGAATCCATTGCGGTTTGCAGCACGCACGGAATGAACGACCCCGCAAGGATCAGCATATCGCGGTTGCCAATGTCGCGGCCTGACACCCGATCGATTTGCGAGGTCTGGCGCATGTTTTCGAGATTGGTCCGGCGCGATCCACCTTGCCCATCCCCATCGGCCGACGCACCAATTAACTGCGCGCCCTGTCCTCCTGCGCCGCCGCCCATGGGCAGGCCGGTGGCAGCTGCCACCGCTCCACCGACCCCGCCGCCGTTTTCGCCGCCATAGGCCATGATCCCGGCGCGGCGTTGGGCCTCAGCGATGACTTGTCCCTCAGACTTTTGGGGGCGGCCATTCGCGCCGCCCGTGCGGGGCGCTTGGCTTCCATCAAGCGCCGGCACTTCCGTCATGGGCACCGGGGCGTTCGGATCATTCGGCGCATCGGCAAGCGTTGGGGCTATGATTGACTTCGGATCGTAGTTGGCGAGTTGCCTTTCATCCGGCTTTTCCGCTTTCTCGGCCTTTTCGGTTGGATCGCTCCGCATCGCGTCGATGGTGCTAAAACCGAGCACGATCGCGCCGCAGGCAACCGCAGCGAGAACGACCGCCTTTTTGGGGTCGATCGACCTGTTCGGCAGGGCGGCAATCTTCGCCTGGCGCTCGCTTTGCCGCTCAATGTCTTCCGGATCGGGCACCGGCTCCGACGCAAGGGGCCGGTTCTCGACCGTCTCGCCCTGCGAAATGATGTTGTCGCCATGCGGCGCATTGTCATGATCGTTCGCAGCCATCTTACTCAACCCCTGTGGTTCGCTCGACCAGCCCCGAGGCCGTGTCAGTTTTGGGATCGCGCCCGTAATAGTCAGTCTTCTGATTGTGGATGCAGAGCACTTCGAGGCCCCGGCGCAGTCGGATTGTCCCGTAAACCCCGTGCAGCACCACATATTCATCGCGCACATCGAAGGAGGCGATGGCTTCCGATCCATCAGGATTGACGATGAAGAACGCCGGCAACTCACGCTGGTTGGGAAAGCGCATTACCGTGAACTGTCCGTTGTCAGACACTTCGGAGGGCTGGATGGCGGTCGATCCTTGCATGATGTAGTCGGCGTTGCGCGTGCCTTCCAGCACGCCAATATCGAGCGCGGACTTCACCGCGCCGCGTTCCAAGGCTTTCAGCTGGGCCAGCTGGGCCATTGCGGCTTGCGCCTGCGCTTCGGCCGCTTCCTGTTCAGGATAGCGGAAAACGACCGTATAGAAGCCGCTGCCCCGCTGCGTTGGCGACAGAGCGAACCGATAGCTGCGCGGGCCATAGCGCGAACGTGTAATGACTGTCAGGTTCGTGCGACCCGCTCGCTCGCGTGGTTTGATGAAGAGCGAATTGGCAGCCGGTGCGACTTCCCAGGACACGGTATCACCCAGCGCCACATGCTCGACCACTTCATCCTTGGCGAAGACGATTTCCGTGGCGATGCGGAACACGCCCGGAATCTCATAGACTTGCCGATCATTGTAGTTCGCTTCACGAACCCGGTGATCGAGCACAGTCGCATGGGGCGTTTCTTCGGCCATCGCCGGCGACGCAGCCAGCGCGATCGCGAGCGCAAACGGGGCGCTCCACTTCAACACGGTCATTGGGGCACCTCCACGTCAGCGCGATAGCTCTCGACCTGATAGCCAAGCGGATTCTTGAAGCGGTCCACTTCCTTGCTCGGCGTGCCATCGACCTTGTATTTGATGGTCGCGACGGCATCGGTTTTGGTCGAGTTCGAGCCGGTCACAGATTCCTTGGTAAAATAGACCTGCGCGACGTTGCCGCCCAGGAACGACACCCGCTTGATCTCGACAAAAACATCAGTGCGGTTCGCAAGGATGTTTTGCGGGCTTTGGGGATTGTCGGTCTTGTAGAAGCGTGACCACCGATCCTGTTCGGGCCGCGCCGACATGACCATGACCGCATCGAAATATTCTTCGCGAGCGGCCGCTATCCAGCCTTCGCGATAGCGGACATAGGTAGCGAGGAAATACTTACGGACCGCCTCGTCATAGGTGATCGTCGCGTCACCGTGGAGCTTGGCGGCGATCGACGCCTCGCCCGTGTTACGGTCCACCGTGATAACATATGGCTCGACCGTTTTCAGAGGCGTCAGGGCTGCAACGGCCACAACGCCAGCAGTCGCCAGCGCGCCAGCAACGCCAGCGACGGCCCACGCCAGCTTTTTGGAGCGCTCGGCCGCCGCAAGCTTGTCACGTTCCCAGCTTGCAGCCTCTTCAAAATAGGCTTTCAGCTCGTCCTTTGGAATACCAACTGCCATCGTAACACCTCAGCAATTCGAGTAGATCGGGCCGCGCAGCGAGGCGCTTAGACGCGGCACTTCGACCGCCCGCGATGCGTCCGACTGTTCATTGCCCGGAGTGGATGGGTCTGCCGGGGCCGCGTCCGGCGTTGCCGGTGCACCCTGATTGAACACGTCCACATTTGCCGGCGCGGTTCGCTGTGCGGCCTGATCCGGGATTGAGGGGAGGGTAAGCCCATGCGGATTGGCAGGCCGCATCGGCCCCTCACATTTGGCTGGCTTTTTTACGGGCTGACCTGCGCAGGCCGCCAGCGCCAGGCAGATTCCGAGTCCAAGCAACTTGCGCATATTCGTTCCCTCAAGCTCTGGTGATTGTGTTTCGGTTGCGCCAACGGCGAACCGCCGACGAGAAGCCCCGTCCCATGCTGGCTCCCATGGCGCGGGCATCGCTGGCCGCGTGGCCTGCGCCCGTTGCCATCGCGCCGCCACCCTTCGTCACCGCGTTGCCGAACTGCGTCACCATTGCAGCCGCGCCGCCACCCAGCGAGGCAGCAATTCCGGGGATTTGGATGAAGAAAAAGCAGGCGAGAATGTAGAACGCGATGATCCGGATACAGGTGCTCCAGATGTTGTCAAAATCGCCATCGAATGTTGCTGTTGCGGATTCAGCGACATTGGCCACAACCAGCACAAGAAGCATCGCAAATAGCGACAACATCAGAAAATTGAGGACGCTGCCGAGCCACGAGAAGAAATAGCTTCTGGTGGAATCGAACAGCAGCGCTGCTACGAAGATCGGCCCGACCACCGCCAGACATGCAAGCGCAAAGAGCGCGTAGAGCACGATTACGAAGCCAACGGCCAGGGCGAACAGGGCCGCGATCGCTGTCAAAAGAATGATGATAGTGGCACCGATACACAGCATAATTGCGGCGGCAGCGCCGGGAATATCAGTCAGTGAGGCGTGTTCCTCTGCGTATTTCTCGGTCGCATCCTGCATCGCGAGCAGTGCATCATCGACCCGCGCCCACATCCCATCGAAAGACCCGCCAACGCCTTCCGGTGAGCCGCCTACGATCGAGGCAAACTCATGCGGTAGGCCGGTCACGATCATTTGTGCGAGCGATGCTCCATAGAGGTTTGTCACAGCATAATAGAGCGCGGCCAGCATCAGCGAGCGATAGACATATTCGCGGAAGGGGTATTGCACCGCCCCGCGCATGATCGCGTAGCCTAGCAAGATTATGTAAATGATCATGCCAGTGCGGAGCGGTCCAGCGATCCACCCAACAAACCCAGCATAGTTGGATACAACTACCGAATTGAGTTCGTTGGTGAAGCCCTGATAGGCATTCGTAAAGAGATCGTATTCCACCAGCCCGCTCCGATTAGGTGTAATTCAAGCTGTTTTTTCAGCCTTACATTCCAGCTGCCGCGCGCGCTCGCGCACGCTGCTCATCGCGTTTGCGCGACCTTTCAATGGAGGCGATTTTGTTCTTGATGCCTCCGCAATTGCGCGCCACTGGCATGGGGAGGTCCGACTGTTTGAGTTCGCTGTTCACGATCTTGTCGCACTCAGCGACGATCACCGGAATCTGATCCTCATGAGTTTTGAGCCAATCAACATCATGATAGGTCATCAGAATCTCGGGAAATGTGGGCGCGCGTTCGCAGCCGGCGAGAAAGCCGGCTGCGCTGATCGCAAGAAGGACCATCTTCTTCATGTCAGATTCCAGCTGCCGCGCGCGCTCGCGCACGCTGCTCATCGCGTTTGCGCGACCTGTCCGCAAAAGCTTCGGCCGTGTGCGCCGCGGCCTCTGCTCTGCGCGCTCGCTCCAACGCTTCGACGCGGAGTTGATCGTTCATCATCGACGCGCTTTCGAGCTGGATGCGGGCTTGAAGGTCCGCAACTTCCTTTGCGGTCGATGCGGTCGCAAGTCGATTGCGCAGCTCTTCCAGACCTTCGCCGCGCGATGTGGCCGCTTCGCCCATGCCTTCGGCCATGGCCTTGTCCATCGCGATCGAGCGAGCTGTCTGGTAGCGAACATCGGTTTGATCGCCATTCGCGGACACGCCGAGACGTTCGAGCATGTCCTGATAGATCGCATCGGAACGGCCGCCGTAGCCGCCGCCGCCGCTGAAATCGCCGCGCGCCATGCGTTCGAGGGAGTTCACATCGACGCCGAGCGTGCGAAGCGAATCCGTCTTGAGCTGGTTGGCGATCGAGGAAACATCGGTCAGCTGGTTCAGCCCTTGGTAGAGCTGCTGCGCTTCCGCAATCTGCTGGCGACCTTGCTCAATCATCTGCATGGTCTTCTGGATTTGTTCGATATGCTTGAGCACGGACGTGCTATCGAACACAGGGATACCCTGCGCACTGGCTGGCGTCGCGGCCGCAAGGCTCCCGATCGACACAGCCGCCAAGAAAAGCTGCTTCATAGTCTCACTCCTTTCAGCTTGGGCGCCGGCGCCGGTGAAATTCCGGCAACCAGAGCTTCGGATCATTGCCCAGTTCGGCAATCACTTCGCGGGCCACGCCCGTTGTCTCAGCGCGCCCCGACAGCACGGCGAGTTCATCGTCCATGCCAATGAGATCCAGGCCGACCACAACGGAGTCATGGCCCTGCTTCACGAGGAATTTGCGGCTTTCCGGCGACAGCTCTTCGCGCACCAGCTTAAATTCCGCCTCCGAGAGCGAGAAGCCTTCGATGTAATCCCGGCGCTGGCCGAACGGATTGGGCAGGAAGATTTTCGTCGCGACCTGCTCCAAGATCGAATGGCTGATCGTGGACCGCAGCGCGTCTGCAGGCGACTGCGTTGCAAAGACGAGGAACGCGTTGCGCTTGCGGTATGTCTTGAGGCCATCCTGCGCAAATGCTGTGAACGCCGGATCGGCCAGCGCCTTCCAAAATTCGTCAATCGCAATCACCATGCGCTCGCCTGTCAGGAGCGCGTCTATCCGCTCGAACAAGTAGAGCATGACCGGCGTGCGGATTTCCGCGTTTTCGAGGAAGTCGGTCATATCGAAGCCCACGAAACGGGCTTCGAGCGACATGGAATCTTCCTCATTATCGAAAACCCAGCCAAGGTTCCCCTCGGAGGTCCACTTGACCAGGCGCGCGCCGACGCCGCCCGAGTCCGACATACCGAGCATGGTCCGCAGCGCCGACAGCGAGCGTTGCTCGCGCGGCAGCTTCATCACGGCTTCAATGCCATCGTCGATCAGGTGCGATTCCTGCACCGTGATCGGCGCACCCTCTTGCTTCACCAGCTGGCGGATGAAGCGACCGAGGAACGCGCGATGAGAAGCCGTATTGTCGAGTGCCTTGAGCGGAGCGAACCCCGTAGGCTCCCCGTTGCGCAGCGCGAGATAGGTGCCGCCACTGGCGCGGACAAAAATCTCCGCGCCCTGATCCTTGTCGATGAAGATATGGCGCGCGTTGAACTTTTCGAGCTGCGCCATCAGGAAATTGACCAGCACCGTCTTGCCGCCGCCCGATGGACCAATGACCATCGAATGGCCCAGGTCCGCCGAATGGAAATTGAAGTAATATGGGCTGCGCGCGCTTGTCTTGAGCAGCGCGACCGCAGGCCCCCAATGATTGCCGTCCTCGTGCCCTGCCGGGAACGTATGGAAGGGCGAGAACGCAGAGAAGTTATAGGACGTGATCGGTGCGGGGCGCGCCCTCCACGCGAAATTGCCGACCAGCTGCGACCAATAGGCAGCTTCCAGCGCCGCGCTTTCGCGGGCGGCGACCATGCCCGTATCGGCCAGCGCAGCGCGCGCGATCGACATATTATCGCGCAGCTTTTTCAAATCTTCCGCGAACACCGTCAGCGTGAAATGATGGTCCCCCAGCACAAAGCGGTTCGATTGCAAATCGTCCGCCGCGTCGATCAACTCATCCATCTGACTGATCGCCTTGTCACCGGCGTTCGCCATTTGGGTCTGGCGAAGCCGGAACCGTTCTGTTGCCGCTGTGCGCGACAGGAACGTGAACGACTGCGTTATGGCGAGGCTGAAATCGACCGAGAGCAGCGATTCAAACTGGCGCGGCGTTGTCGATGACGGATACTCGCGAATGCCGAAAATGCCGCCGAACATCGAATGATCGGCGTCGCGGACCTCAAATGTCTCAGCGCCGATAATGGCGCGGCTCGCATAGAGCGCCGATCCGAGGCGACCACGAACCAGAGGACAGCGCCGATAGCGCCCGGTCATCACCTGGTTCAGTATTTCCAGCGGTTCGGAGAACAGGAGGCCCCGGTGCTCATAGATGCCGACACGGCGCGGACGAACGCGCAGCAGCAGCTTTTCCAGATCGCGCACCTTGTCTTCCAGCAGCTCTAGAGCTTCCGCGATATTGGCGTTCTTGTCCTCCTGCTTCTTGCGCAGGAAATCCATCAGCTTGTCGGTCGCGTTTGCTGTTGGGCGGATCACGACCGTCATGAAGAAGCGGTTGCGGAACATCCGTTCAGCCGTCATCCGCTCATAATATTTTTGATCGAGCTTCGCGGCGAAATGGGAGCGGAACGTGCCGCCCGGATAGTCGCGCACACGCATCCGCAACATGTGCGTCCAGATCGAAAGCCGCTCGTCATGGATATTGCGCCAGACCCCGTTGAGGCGCGTGTGCCAATCGTTCAGATCGCGCACGTCCGAAGTCTCGAAAGGACGGCCATCCAGTTCGAGCATGAGCATAAGATCGCCATTATCGAGGGCGACCACATGCTCATTGACATGCCGCGAATACGGCAAGAATTTCTCTGGCATTTCCTCCCGCTTGGCCTTGTCAAAAGGCACCTTCTCCGCGAGCGCGCTCTTACCGAACACCACGACCAAATCCCTTTCGCTTGATTCCGTAGAGCGGTAGCGGCGTGTAGCTCGACCCACCCCAAAAGACGCGGTTCCGGTTCGCCGCTTTGGTCCGGCCCCAAAGGAAGATCAGCCGGAATGCGTTCACGTCATGCCGCACGATGAGCCGCGCCATCGCATAAAGCGCGACGGCGGCCGCGCCGCCGTAGAGAGGATTGCCCGAACCAACCAACGTGATTGCGCCCGCCATGATGATGAGCGCGCCCGCCTCAATGGGAACACCCGCCCACAAAGCGGGGCGGGTGACGGCCAAGAACAGCGGGTCTTTTGTCATTTCTTCCTGACCGTCCATCCCCGATCACCCCGTAATCGTGTCGACGATCCACGGCGCGGAGAACACGATCACCACGCCAACTACGACCGTGACGAGCATCTGCACCGACGCGCGGCCGAGGAACCACAGAAGGCCAACGACGATGATCGCGATGATCGCCAGCGTGCGGAGCAAGCCGTTGCTCAGCAGGCCGAGAATGTTGTCGGCCAGGCCTTCAAAGTTTGCCTGCGCAAAAGCCGGCTCCGCTATGAGCAGGCTTGCCAGCAGCGACAGGGGCAGCGCGCGCGCCATGAGCGGCGAGGGCTTGAGACGCGCGAGCAGCGCGTCGAGCCGGGATTCAGCCTTGATCTTCCAGATACGAAACATTCGACAACTCCTATCTTCGCCTTACGAACCAATCCGCGCGTGTTGGGCGCGGCCGAAAACATCCCACGCAGGCGGTGCAGGCGGTGGAGCCGCCTCCATGTTCTCCGCTGCGATTTCCGCCAGCTCCACCGGCACACGACCGGCGCCAGTGTCGCTCACGGCGGCGCTGGCGGGCTGATCGCCCACGATGACAGTCGGGATTGCGGTCGCAGGCCGACCGCTGACGCGGCGACCTGCATTCTCCACGCGGGCGACATAGCCGTTGCGGAAACCTCTCGATTGAGAGCCTGTGTTATACATGCTGAGTGCGACCCGAAGGGCCTCTTGCGGGGTGCGACCCGTCTTGGCCGAACGGAAATTGGACAGGAGCACACGGCCTGCCGCTTCGACATTGGCGCACTGCTTGAAAACAGTGTCCCACGTCAGGCCGAGCCAGCCCATGTTGCGTGAATTGATTTGGCCGAGGCCGAGATCCACGCTGTAGCCGCGCGCAACATAAGAGCGCGCGGTTGCGATAGCCTCCGCCTCATTGCGCGGACGGCGCGGCTGACTGGCCACGCCGTTGACGTTGATCGCAAAAACATAGTTGGAAGATTCCGCATCCACGATCGCGGCGATCGTATGCGGCGCTACCGCTGGGGCGCATTGCGCCGCCAGCGAAAGAACGGCTCCGGTTTCGAGGAACACGTTCCCGCTCCCGGTCAGTTGCGCGGCTGATAGTAGGTCTGTTGCCGCCCGTCAGTCCAAGTGACCGTCAAGCGACCAGGCCTCCCATCATCCGGCTTCTTGTATTTTGTCTTGGCGATACCCCCGCCCGTGCATGTCGGGAAGCTGCCGCCGAGAGCCAGCACCCGCCACAGTTTCGTTATCGGTGGAACACAGGCTGGATATTGCGTCGGACCACCCGGGTTGGAGATGCACAGAACAACCTCACATGCCCAAGTATTATCCGACGCTACAGCGGGGGTCGATTGCACCGCAGCCCCCACCAAGGCGGCCGCGAGCGCGAAATTAAAAGCTTTCATCGCTTTCTCCCTCGTCATCGAGATTTATGCACATATCACGATGAGGGGGGAAGGGAAGCCTAAAACGCCAATTTGTTGCTGCATTGTTTGTCGGGGACCAATCGGATATGGTCATCCTCATATCCGTAATCGAGCACGACATGCCGCACGGCACTTGACAGTCGCTTGTATGTTTTAAGCGTCGGTTGCTCGAATAGGCAGACATTCAGCCACTTATCGCCATGCCACGATACTTTAACGTTGATGATCCATTCACTCGACGGCAACTGCGCAATCTCGACCGCTTGGATCATTCCCCCAGCGG
Source organism: Sphingobium sp. MK2 (assembly GCF_040170545.1). Classification (NCBI taxonomy): domain Bacteria; kingdom Pseudomonadati; phylum Pseudomonadota; class Alphaproteobacteria; order Sphingomonadales; family Sphingobiaceae; genus Sphingobium; species Sphingobium sp. MK2. The sequence continues at coordinate 5,243 of NZ_JAZDXA010000048.1, read as the reverse complement.
GGCGGCGGGTGGTTAGTTCGCGTTCCAGGATCGGATCATACTGCCAATCGTCGCTATGCGGCATCGTGATTTATTCCCTTTTACCGATAAGGATATGTCTATCCTCGCTTTGACGGCGAGGGCAACCCGGCTTGTCCTCTCTTGCCGTGCAACCACATTACAGCCATTAAGCGTGTCAACACGCTTATTCCGGCACCACATCAACCTCTTGTGTTTTAGACCTATGGCTCGCCCGAAAAGACAGGAAGACCCCCTTCTCCCGGTTCCCTTGCCCCGGCGTCGGCCGAGCCGCGCGAACACGCGCAATCTCGCAGCGTCGGTGAAACCCGAGCTGGCGGCAGAGATCAAAAACCTTGCTGAGCGCGAACAAACGTCCGTTGCCGCCCTGGTCGAAGAGGCGACGATTAATCTCTTGAAAGCACGCGGGATCGAATATCCCGACTATCTGCGCCACTACCGCAAGTTGGCGTGACGAGCGCGTTATAGGCCCAGTCGGCCCGAAGCTGCGATTTTGGCCAGGTTGAAGAACGAACACTGAACGCTTGATTGATTCTACCAGGACCGTTGCTGACCACCGACCTCGTAGATATCGGCTTCCATGGAGCAATTGTAGCTCTCTGCGATGTTGAACATCTCGGAGAGGAGGCTTTGGATTTCCTCATCAAGGGAAATGCCATCCGGATCGGGGTCATAGGCGACGGTCAGTTTGTAATCACAATTGCCGTTTTTTACCATGGCGTAGTCGCGTTCCAGCATCGCCTCAATCCGCTCCCGAGCGGGTTTTCTACCTCTTCCACGCTTGTTGAAGTTCTCGATAATCAGATGCAGGGCGATGCTGGCAGTGGGCGGCTTTTCCGGCAGTTTGGTCTGTGACGGAATAATGTCGAGCGCCCGATAGACGGTCATTCGTGAGACCTTCAGGTCGCGGGCAACGCGGGCCTTGCTGGCGCCGGCGGCAAGGCGACGGCGGATTTCATCGTCATCGACGTTCTTCTTCCGGCCTTTGTAAACGCCTTCGGCGCGCGCCGCTTCGATCCCGGCGCGCTGACGATCCTTGATGAACTTCAGCTCCATATCGGCGACCATGCCGAGTATGGTGATGACCATTCGCCCCATGTCGCCCGCCGTCGTCACCTCTGGCTCAAGGATGCGCAGCGAAGCTCCCTTTTCATCAAGCTCATGCACCAGGTTCAGGACATCGCGCGTGGAGCGGCCGAGCCGGTCGAGCCGCAGCACGACCAGCTCGTCGCCGGTGTGCATAAACTGCATGATCGTTTCCAGTTCCGTGCGCCCGCTCCGCGAGGCCCCCGATCCGGTCTCGGAACGGATAATTTCGCAACCTGCATTCTTGAGGCGGCCAATCTGGATATCCAGATCCTGGTCCGTGGTGCTGACGCGGGCATATCCGATACGAGCCAAGTGCAAAATCCGTCACATTAGGGTGGCTCTTGCAGTGTATCGTCACATTGAGCGCAAACCCACCCTTTTGTGACAGACGAATGGTGTCACTCGGCCCTATCACTCTGGGGTGTACCCAAATGTTATAGGCCGATCAGCCGCCTCACGCTGCAAGCCGTCCAAAATCAATCCGGTCGTTCAGGTCGAGGTCGAAGCGGCCATAAGGGTTCACATGACTGTAGATCAACGGCGTGAGACCACGATAATCTTCCGGCGTCATCCGCCCCGCCCACTTCGGCTCAACCAGTACGATCTGAAGCATGCGGGTGTTCACATACACCAGCGACGCTTGCAGGAGGTGTAGCGCCAGAACGGAGATTTCCTGCTCATGGATGCGGTTGGTGGCGATCTCGCCGCCCTTGCCGAAGAACACGAAACCATTAGCGCCGTTCCAGTTCTCAACCACATTCAGCCCTTCGTGGATCTCGCGGCGGAATGCCTCCTGACGCAAATACCGGCATAGGAAGATTGTTTTGACCGCGCGGCCGAGTTCACTCAGCGCCTTGTAGGTCGGGTGCATCACTTCGGCTCTGGCAAACCGGAGCAGGATCGCTTCCGGATCGGCGGTGCGCGATTGCATGGCAGCGGCATATTTGACCATTTCGTCATATTGTTGCTCGATCTCGTCCCAGTCGATCGGGCTGGAGAGGATCGGCAGTAAATTGGAAAGCCGCGTGCGCATGCCGGCTTGGGGAAGGGCCAGTTTCTGGCGTGCCACTGCTTTCAGCCGCGGGGCAAGCTCAAATCCAAGGAGTCGGCAGAACGCAAAGCCGACTGCGCTCTGGCCGTGGCTATCGACGTACTGGCGCTGGATTTCCATGTCGGTGCAATGGCGTAGCACGCCTTCGATCATGGAGGCGACCTCCGAGGAAGAGCACCGCTTGAGCTGGGAATAAACGCAGGTCGCGCGCTTCTCCACATGCCAGTAGATCATGACGCCACGGCCGCCATAGCGGGCGTGCCATTCCGTCATCAGGTTGCGGTCCCACGCGCCGAACTTCGTTGAATCGGACGCGCATGCCGTGCCCGCATCTCCCCATACTGCGGCATTGCGGATTGCCAGTGTCGCGTTTGCTACCCGCGCGCACGCCTCCCTCAGCGCTGGCGCGTGGATGAAACGGCGATGGACATGCAGCAATTCCTCGTAACTGACATCGGGTGTTGCGCCAGCGACCCGCTTGAGCCCGGCGTTCGTGCCCAAGCCATAGAGACACAGCAAAAGACGCTGAGCCAAGGCTGCTTTCGACAGGGTAACCCGCGAGGCCGACGTTTCGAAAGCATCCATCAATCCCGTGTCCAGAGCAGCCTCTTTCAACACGTCCAGCAGTCCGGTCATCGGCCAGCGCTGACCGATCTCGCTTTTGATCGAAGCGAGACCCTTCGGTTCGGGCAAGGGCTTGAACGGTGTAATCGATATCCGGTTGTCGCCGCGCCACAGGAGCCGGACCTTGTCGTTTTGTGGAATATTGGCATTGAGGAGCAACAGTTCCCGTTCAAGCTCCTCCCGGATCGAGGCGCAAAACGCCTGCGCATCTGGCGTCAGGCTGAGGCCGGAATAGTACGCATCTCGCCTGATCTCGAAGTCCTTGGGAAGATCGTCATCGGGATTGCGATAGCGATCCGCCCCGACCACCCAGATTTCTTTGGAGCGGATGCGGTCGCGCAGTTGCGTCAGGACGCAAAGCTCATAGCTGATCCGGTTTACCCGCCCATCGTCATCAATGACGGAACTGCGCCATCGCGCTGGAATCACCTCATCGATCGGAACATCCTGCAATGGCACGAAGCGGCATCCGCCATCCACCTTGCTCCTGATCCAGTCGAGGGCCGCCAGGACCGGCCGCCACACCGCGTTGTTCGACCGGAACTCAAGTACGGAAAGCAGGCTTGGCAGCATGCGCCGGTAATGATTGGCCCAGGAACCACGCATCACCTTGTAGATGCGCCGGTCCAGAGCGCCCTTCGCATGGCTCTCCTTGACGATCGCCGCCAGCTTGGCCTTACCGGCGATCGGGAAAATGACATCGCAGATGCGCCCCGATGGTTCATTGATCGAGGCGCTGGCGATCTCGACCAGCAGGCGCTCCTTTCCATAGACCCGCTCGATGTCTTTCGCGATATCGCCCACCACCTTGCGTTTCGAGCGCGTTCCGATCTTGTGAACGGTTTCGATCAGCAGGTCGATCATCGCGTCAGTGAGTTGCGCCTCCCGCGACATTAGATAAATCGCATAAAGGCCGAGCTGTCGCGCCGGCGCATGCCGGCGCATCTCCGAGGCCTTTTCACCGGCAACGCGGCGAACAATCTGATCGACCCATGGCTTGCCCGTAGCCGTCAGGAGATCATGGGGAAGATCAAGTCTCTGGATAAAGGCGAGTTTCTCGGTCACGTCGAGAATGTTGTCGAGCGTTGCCTGTCCGGCGTCACCCTTCATCCTGTTGAATCCGGTCGAGCTGTCCGGATCGGCAAGCGAGGCTTCCAATAACGCCACCGCATCTGACGAAAGCCGATCACTGGTTCCGATCAGCCAGGTGTCCAGATAATCTTGCCGTTGTGAGCGAACGACACGTTCAAGCTCCTTGCGCGACGGCCCATAAATACGCCGGTCCCGGCACCACAGGAAAACATGCTCAAGCATGGCATTGATCGACTGGCCGCCCGGGCACAGCTCGCCAGCAATCCATTCCGTCAATTGCGCGCGATCCACCCGCTTCATGCGGTGATATCCAAGATGGATCAGGATCTCCGCACAATGCCGTCGTGCTGTCCGACTGGAAAAGTCATAACCGGCTATCTCGCCAGCCTCGACACCGAGTTGCTCGGCCAGATACGAGAGGCCATCGGTAGGGATTGAGCCGGGATCGATCGCGAAAAACCCCAGGGAAGCGAAGAATTTCAGCTGCGCGGCGAGGCCAAGGCGCGTCAGGGCCGGCTTCGAATTTACAAAATCAATATCGGCAAAGCTCAGGCTCCATCGTCCGATCAAATCCCCGCCCGGAATACTCCGATCCATCAACCCACTCCCTATGATGGAGCGAACTGTCCTCTTCTATGATTTCCATCGTCAATACCGAATGCCACGTTCCCAAAACGTTCTCCGACTTGGCCAAAATCGCAGCTTGGGGCCGACTGGGCCTGAAAGGAACGACGATGCTTCAACATCCCACTCTCGACCGGCTGAACACGATGGGACTGGCCGGTATGGCCAAGGCATATGGTGAGCTCGCCGCCAACGCCGAGGCCGACAGGCTTACGCATCCCGAATGGCTGGCGCTGCTGCTCGATCGTGAATGGAGCTTCCGCCATGACCGCAAGCTCGCCGCGCGGTTGCGGTTCGCTAAGCTGCGCCACCAGGCATCTCCCGAGGACGTCGACTATCGCAGCCCACGCGGGCTCGATCGCGCCTTGTTCATGAAGCTCGTCGCCGGCGAATGGATCGCCGCTCGCGACAATCTGGTCATCACCGGACCGACCGGCGTCGGCAAGAGCTGGCTCGCCTGCGCGCTCGGTCACAAGGCCTGTCGCGACGACCGTTCGGTCCTCTACCAGCGCGTCCCCAAGCTGTTCTCCAATCTCGCGCTGGCGCGCGGTGACGGCCGACACGAGCGCTTCCTCAGGAAGCTCGGCAGCGTCCAGCTGCTGATTCTCGACGACTGGGGCCTGGAACCGCTCGATGCGCTCGCGCGCCACGATCTGCTCGAGATCCTCGAGGAACGCTACGGCCGTCGTTCGACCATCGTCACCAGCCAGCTTCCCATAGCCAGTTGGCATCATGTGATAGCGGA
>NZ_JAZDXA010000047.1:0-18762 GCF_040170545.1 Sphingobium sp. MK2 | reverse complement strand
CCATGACTGCTCCTTAAAGAGCAGCCTTGAATCAGAACTCCAGCCCGTTGGGAACCCCTTTTGTCAACACGGGCTAGCGAACGAAAAGCTGAGGTGACTTGTTCACAAGCCAATATGCTCATTCTATCGGTTTCATCATGATCACAAGCCACTACTTGACCAACAGTATCCGTTCGCGCGTGAACTGTGACCAAAAGCTCTTTCTTGTTATCAGGTAGGCGGGTGACATTGACCGCAATGTCAGGAGGTCGGGTTATCAGAAATTTTGAACCAAGCGACCACACCAGCAGACCATTTTGGACAGCGTGAATAGGTGTGCCCGTTTCATCTAAGGCTGGTTTCAATTTGGCGCTCTTTAAGGCGTTTGAGCATGTTTGATCGTCAAGTATCGAAGATCCGCTAGATAGTTTGATTTTGCAGTCGATCGGGCGTCCATCAGGCGCAATGATCAGATCAAAAAAGACGACCCCCTCTTTGTGATGACGCTTCGCTTCTGCGGGGTATTCAACGGCACCGAGCCAGCCCTGCTTCTTCAAAGGCTGCGCAGGAGTTAGATTTGCGCTGGCAAGCGCTACGACTAGAGCAAACATCTTACTCTCCGTTAGGGTTTAGATGGCTCGAAGCCCGTTTCTGCCCGTACAGAAAATACACGACCAGCCCCAGCGCATTCCACCCGAAGCACGCCAAGATCGTGTCCGTCGGCAGGCTGATGAACAGATAGGCGCAACCTGCGATTGCGCCTAACCCTACGAACCAGGCGGCGGGCGTGCGGAAGGGGCGGCGGAGGTCGGGGCTGCGGCGGCGCAGGACGAGGAGGCAGGCGCCGACGGCGGTGAAGGCGATCAGGGTGCCTGCGTTGGCGAGGGTGGCGATCTTGTCGATGGGGAGCAGGCCCGCGATGATGGCGACCAGCACCGCCGTCACGATGGTGATGCGCACAGGGGTGCCGCGCCTGGAGATTTTGGCGAGGCTTTGCGGCAGGAACCCATCGCGGGCCATGACCAGGAAGATGCGGCTCTGGCCGTAGAGGAAGCCGAGCAGCACGGTCGGCAGGGCGATGACGGCGGCGATGGCGACGATCCGCGCTACCTCTCCGCGCCCCATTTCGCGCAGGATCAGCGCGAGCGGTTCGGGGCTGTCGGCAAAGCGGGTGAAGGGCATCGCGCCGATCGCGGCGGCCGCGACCAGGACATAGATCAAGGTGCAGACGATCAGCGAGCCGACGATGCCGATGGCGAGGTCGCGGTCCGGGTTCTTGGCTTCCTCTGCTGCCGTGGAAATGGCGTCGAAGCCGTAGAAGGCGAAGAAGATGATTGCGGCGGCCGCCATCACCCCGCGCTCGACCCCGTCCGGTCCCATCGCCTTGGCGAAGCCGAAGGGCATGAAGGGCTCAAGATTCTGCGCATCGAACGCGGGCAGGGCGACCCAGACGAACAGGCTCAAGGTCGCGATCTTGATGAGGACGAGGATGCTGTTGAGGCGCGCGCTTTCATGCGTGCCGAGCATCAGCAGGCCCGCGACCACGGCGATGATGAAGATGGCGGGCAGGTTGACGAGGCCGCCCAGCTCCGGCCCCTGGGTCAGTCCTTCGGGAAAGCCGATCCCGGTCAGCAGCGGCGCAGCATAGCCCGACCAGCCGACCGCCACGGTCGAGACGACAAGGCTATATTCGAGGATGAGGCTCCAGCCGACGATCCAGGCAATGCCTTCGCCGAGCGCCACATAGGAGTAGCTATAGGCGCTGCCCGCAGCGGGCATCATGGTCGAGAGTTCGGCATAGGCAAGCGCGGCGCAGGCGCAGATCGCACCCGCTATGGCGAAGGAGAGGAGGACGGCAGGCCCGGTCCGCGCCGACGCCGATCAGGGTCAGGATGCCGGTGCCGACGATCGCGCCGACGCCCAGCGCCAGCAGATGCGGCCAGGACAGGGTGCGGGCCAGGCGATGCTGGTCCCCCGTCGGCGTCATCGCTTCGATCGACTTGCGGCGTGTCCAACTCATGCGTCTCAGGCTCCCCTTATGCTGTCGCCCTTAGCTTCGCACATTTCCCGCAGATTTCGACATAAAATTACGCGGCCTTGATTTTATCGGAAAGTCGGGCGTGGGGCGTGAGGGGCGCGGTTGGGAGCATAGCGGCTCAGGTGCCGGTAGGACAGCGATGTGTGATGGGGAGCAATGGTGGACGTTTACCGCGTGCTGTGAAGCTCTCAGACGACGCTCACCATCGGTCAAGGGTGGCGTCCCGTCGCACCGCAAACTTCCATGCGGTGACGGCGATACTAGCAGTCAGAACCAGCGTTGCAGCGGCCACGACGGCACCACACAAGGCTAGAGCAATCGCTTCTCCGGCATTCGTGGCGGACGACATATCAGGCATAAGTTTGTTCACGCCACTAGCCGCAAAGAACACCAATATCAGTGACCAGCGATAGCCTTTCGTTGCCTTTACGATCTGCATCGGACTTACGAAGTGTGTCGCGATCGCCTGCGCTATCGGCCAAGCGGGCAGGAACGCTAAAAACAGCAAGCCGATAAGAAGCAACGTGATGACGGTCGAAACGGTCAAGCCGTCGTGCAGACCTGAGCGAGACGTGTAAACTAGAACAGTCAAGCTAGATAATATCGGCACGAACGTCAGAATGGTAATGGCTGCAAACTTGACGAAGCCCACCACGGTTGATCGCTTTTCAACCATTGTCATGGTCGTAAGATATGCCGCTGCGAGCCAAGCCAATATGACGACGCCGAGAAGGGCGTAATCCAAATCAGAGAATTTAGTGCCTGTACCCCAATGAACTAGGTCGGTGACAGCCGATAGCGCGCCTGCTATTGAGACGTAGATCAGCCCACGCTTAGGGACCGTGCCAAACTCACCCATCGTCTGCGTGAGGAAATTTTGAAATGTGGAACCCCCGGTCATTCATGGAACATGAACGACAATGCTTTGCACCGCAATCTAGGTTCTGCACGGGGATGCTATGTCAGCTTATGGACTTGTTGCTGCGCTAAGCCGTCAGTCGCCTTCCCACCCCCCTGCCGTCATGCCGGGCTTGACCCGGCATCCATTGGCTCAACGGTTGGATGTCATTGCGAGGGTGAGGCTCATGGACCCCGGATCAAGTCCGGGGTGACGGTGTTTGATGGGTGTTTGCGAACCACACTTGCCGTCACCCCAGCGGAAGCTGGGGTCTCAGGAGATGGCGTGATGGCGTTGCGACGAGTGCCAGGCCCGACTGTTCCGCGCCTCCGCCTGAGATGCCAGCTTGCGCTGGCATGACGGATAGGATGTGCGCGCGCTTTTGCGGGCGTTGTGCAGCTACCGACCGTCCGCTTCCCACCACCCTGCCGTCATGCCGGGCTTGACCGGGCATCCATTGGCTCAACGGTTGGACGTCACTGAGAGGCTGAGGCTCATGGACCCCGGATCAAGTCCGGGGTGACGGTGTTTGATGGGTTTTCGCAAACCGCTTATCTCGTCATTCCCTTGAGGGCGGAGATGGCGACCGTGGCGCGGTTCTTCTGCCAGCCTGTTCGCGCGCTCCGTCCGCCCGCTTGCCATTCCCGCCGCTTTCCTCTAAGCGCACGCCAGCAATCGGGCGGTTTGCCGTTCGGTCCCTGACACATCCATTGAGCGCGCATCCTGAAAACAGGATGCACCGGGCGTTTTGTATGGACGCTGGTTGGCGAGGTTTCGCCCACCGGCGATTTTGTCGTTTTGGCAGGGTGGCTGCTGTTTTCCGGGCCTTTTGGTCCAATTGAGGTGATGATGTTCGATTCGCTGAGCGATCGTCTGGGTGGGGTATTCGATAAACTGCGGGGGCGTGGTGCGCTCACGGAGGACGATGTCCGCGCCGCGATGCGCGAGGTGCGAATCGCGCTGCTGGAAGCCGACGTTGCCCTTTCGGTCGTGCGCCAGTTCGTCGATCAGGCGACGGAGCGGGCTGTCGGCAGCGATGTGCTGCGGTCGGTTACGCCGGGGCAGATGGTCGTCAAGATCGTTTCCGACACGCTGACGGAAACGCTGGGGTCCGAAACGTCGGACCTGATGATCGACGTGACCCCGCCCGCCGTCATCATGATGGTCGGCCTGCAGGGGTCGGGCAAGACGACCACGACCGCCAAGATCGCCAAGCGCCTGAAAGAGCGTGAGCGCAAGAAGGTGCTGATGGCGTCGCTCGACGTGCAGCGTCCGGCCGCGCAGGAGCAGTTGGCCGTGCTGGGCACGCAATGCGATGTGGCGACGCTGCCGATCATCGCCGGGCAGCAGCCGGTGGATATTGCCAAGCGCGCGCTGCAGGCGGCGAAGCTGCAGGGCTTCGACGTGGTGATGCTCGATACCGCCGGGCGTCTGCATGTCGACCAGGCGCTGATGGACGAGATGAAGGCGGTGGCCGATGCCAGCAGCCCCGCCGAAATCCTGCTCGTCGTCGATTCGCTGACCGGCCAGGATGCCGTCAATGTCGCGCAGAATTTTACCGCGCAGGTGCCGCTGACCGGCGTGGTGTTGACCCGGATGGATGGCGATGCGCGCGGTGGTGCGGCGCTGTCGATGCGGGCGGTTACGGGCCGTCCGATCAAGTTTGCGGGTACGGGCGAAAAGCTCGACGCGATCGAGCCTTTCCATCCGCAGCGCGTGGCGCAGCGCATTTTGGGCATGGGCGATGTCGTGTCGCTGGTCGAGCGGGCCGCCGAGAGCATCGACGCGGACGAGGCCGACAAGCTCGCCAAGAAGATGGCCAAGGGTCAGTTCGACATGAACGACCTGCGCGCGCAGCTTAACCAGATGCGCCGCATGGGTGGCCTTGGCGCGCTGGCGGGCATGTTGCCGGGCCTCAAGAAGGCGCAGGCGGCGATGGCCAATAGCGGCGCGAACGACAAGACGCTGATTCATCTCGACGCGATGATCGGGTCGATGACGCCCAAGGAGCGGGAACGCCCCGCCTTGATCAACGCCAAGCGCAAGATCCGCATCGCCAAGGGTGCCGGGCGGACCGTGCAGGACGTCAACCGCCTCCTGAAAATGCATCAGGAGATGGAAACGGCGATGAAGAAGATCCGCAAAATGGGCGGCCTCAAGGGGCTGGCCAAGATGTTCACCGGGGGCGGCATGGGTGGGCTGGGCGGACCCGATGGGGCGGGTGCGCCCGATCTGTCGGGCTTGAGCGGGTTGGGCGGCAATATGCCCAAGCTGCCGCCGGGCTTTCAGAATTTCATGAAGAAATAAGCAATTTCCGTAATTTGATTAGTGTAGAAAGGTTAAGTTCCATGGCAACGTCCATTCGTCTCTCGCGCGGTGGTTCCAAGAAGCGCCCCTATTATCGCATCGTCGTGGCCGACAGCCGCGCGCCGCGTGATGGCAAGTTCATCGAGCGTATCGGCAGCTACAACCCCGTCCTGCCCAAGGGCGACGAGAAGCGCATCGTTCTGGACGTCGAGCGTGCGAAGCATTGGGTTGCCGCTGGTGCGCAGCCGACCGACCGCGTTGCCCGTTTCCTCGACGCCGCTGGCGTGAAGGAGCGGATCGTCCGCAACAACCCGAACAAGGCTGTGCCGGGTCAGAAGGCCAAGGATCGCGCCGAAGACCGTGCGACCAAGCTGGCTGAAGCTGAAGAAGCGCGCATTGCTGCGGAAGAAGCCGCCAAGGCGCCTGCCGAAGCGCCTGCCGCTGAAGAGGCTCCCGCCGAGGAAGCCGCGACCGAACAGGCCGAGGGCTGATCCTCTTGATGGACAAGCCCGTCACGCTCGCCGCGATCGTCGGGGCGCATGGGGTGGCGGGCGAAGTCCGTCTCAAGCTGTTTGGCGAAGGGGCCGAAAGCCTCAAAGCCTATGGCAGTTTCGATGCGGCGGGGCGCACATTGACGTTGAAGTCGGTGCGCCCCGGCCCCAATGGCGCGGTCGCCCGCTTTGCCGAGATCGGCGATCGCGGCGCGGCCGAAGCCCTGCGCGGCACGGCGCTGACCGTCCCGCGATCCGCCCTGCCGCCGCTGGCTGAGGGCGAATATTATCATGCCGACATTATCGGGCTGCCTTGCCTGTCGAGCGAGGGCGAAGCGCTCGGCGAGATCATCGCGATCGAGAATTTCGGCGCGGGCGACATTGTCGAAGTGCAGCGGCCGTCGGTCGAGGGCAAGCCCGGCAAGCGTTTCATGGCGCCGATGCATGCGGTGACGCTGGAGGCGGAGCGGGCAGTGATTGACGCGCTGTTTGTGGAGTAGTATATACGCGCCGTGCATACGGAGGGCGTGGCAATGGGCGACGAATATCGAGCCAAGATTTTCAAGTCGGGCAATTCCGTCGCCTTACGTCTCCCCAAGGCTTTAGGCCTGTCCGACGGCGAAGAGGTCGTGCTGGTTCCCCATGAGGATGGCAGCTTTTCCTTCTGGAAGGAGGATCAGGCCCGCGACCTTTTCCTGGCGCTCTATGGCAGTATGTCGAGCGACTTCATGCAGGAAGGGCGCGGCGATATCGACCAGGGCGAACGCGACTGGACGTCGAACACGCCCCAAGCCGCATGACCAGCCGCTATCTGCTCGACACCAATGTCTGCATCGATTTTTTGTTGGGGCGGAGCGCGTCCTTGGCCGAGCGGGTCGGTCAGGCTTTTGGCGGCTTGGCGGTATCGGCCATCACCGCGGCGGAGCTACGGGTCGGCAGTCGCACGTCCAGCGATCCCAAGGGCGACATGCGCCGGATCGATGCTTTTCTGGCGATGCTGGATGTCCTGCCCTTCGACGACCGGGCGGCGGCGACCTATGGCGCGGTCGTCCGGCAGGTCGGTGTGCGGCGCAAGAGTTTCGATCGGCTGATCGGGGCACAGGCGCTGTCGCTGGACGTGCCGCTCGTCACGCGCAATGAACGCGATTTCGCTGACATACAGGGGCTGAGGCTGGAGAATTGGACGCTATGATCCGCGCGATTGCCGCTGCCTTCTTGATCGCGCTGGTTCCGGTCGCTCATGCCGCCGATACGCAGAAGATCGCCGCTGCCATTCCAGAGATCGACCGGCTGTTTGCCGATTTTCAGGTGGATAGTCGGGCGCCGGGGCTGGTCTATGGCATCGTCGCGGGCGGCAAGCTGGTCCATGTGAAGGGGCTGGGGGTGCAGGATCTGGTGCATAGGCGGCCGGTCACGCCCGAAAGCTTGTTCCGCATTGCGTCGATGACCAAGGCGTTCACTGCGCTGGCGATTTTGAAATTGCGCGAAGAGGGTAAGCTCGGCCTGGATGATCTGGCCGAGACCCATGTGCCGGAAATGCGGGGATGGACCTACCCGACCAAGGACAGTCCGCGCATCCGCGTCCGCGACCTTTTGACGCACAGTGCCGGTCTGGTGGACGATAATCCCTGGGGGGATCGGCAGACGCCTTTGCCGGAGGCCGACTTCACCCGGATGCTGCAAACCGGCGTGCCGTTCAGCACCGCGCCGGGGACGCGCTATGAGTATAGCAATTTCGGCTATGCGCTGTTGGGGCGGGTGATCGCCAATGTGTCGGGCCAGCCCTATCGCCGCTATGTCGAAGGGCATCTGCTGGCCCCGCTTGGCATGACGTCGAGCGGCTATCAGGTCGGCGAATGGCCGGTCGAGCAGCGCGCTATCGGTTATCGTTGGGAAGAGGGGCGCTGGAGCGTCGAGCCGACCATGGCCGACGGGGCGTTCGGGGCGATGGGGGGCTTGCAGACCAGCGCCAACGACTATGCGCGCTGGGTCGCTTTCCTGCTGTCGGCCTGGCCTGCTCGCGACGATGCGGAGGCGGGGCCGGTGACGCGCGCTTCGGTGCGGATGCTGGCACAGGGGAGCAATTTCATGGGGGTCGCCCAGCGCAATGGCGCGAGCGGGGCGACGGCATGCCGACAGGCGGCGGCCTATGGCTTTGCGATGCGGGTGGCGCAGGATTGCGACCTGGGGCTGACGCTGGCGCATGGGGGTGGTTATCCGGGCTATGGCAGCCATGTGATGTTGATGCCGGACTATGGCGTTGGCATCTTCGTCTTCACTAACCGCACCTATAATGGCGGCAGCGGCCCGGCCTGGGACGCGGCGGTGGCGCTGCACAAGGCGGGGGCGTTGATAGCCCGGACGATCCCAGTGTCGGCGCTGCTGGCGGATGGCTATGCGGCGGCGGGGCGCATCTATGCGGCGGGTGATGTGCTGGCGGCGCGCGATCGGCTGGCGATGAATTTCCTGATGGACCATGATGCGGCGCAATGGGGCAAAAAGATCGCGGCGGTGAAGCAGGAGGTGGGGGCATGTGCCAGTGATGCGCCGATCGTCGCAACCGGCGCTCTGGCGGGGCGGTTCACCTGGACGTGCGAGCGCGGGCGTGTGGCGGGCACGATCCTGCTCGCCCCGACCCCCGATGCGCAGATACAGTTACTGTCCTTCACGGTGCGGGCACCCTGACAGCAGCCGTCTGGACGCTGCGGCTGGCATCGCCTAAGCGCGAACCATGCCCCAGATATTCACCGCCCTCTATCTGATCGCCATGCTGGCCGCTGGCTGGCGCCTGTTCGGCCTTGGCTGGTCGCGCGGTGTCAAGATTGCCGCTTCGGTGGCGCTGGTCTGCCCGGTGCCGCTGCTGGTGCTGCTGCCTGGCCTTATTCATCCTGAACGGCCCTTTGCCGACCTGTTGCGGACCATAGGCCTGACGCTGCTGTTGTGCGGGGCGCTATGCCTGGGCGGAGGCTGGTCGGCGGCCAAGATGCGGGCGCGGCGGCGATGAGCTTTACCGCGCAAGTCCTGACGCTCTACCCGGAGATGTTTCCGGGGCCACTCGGCGTGTCGCTCGCCGGGCGGGCGCTGGCCGAGGGGAAATGGGCCTGCGATCCGATCCACATCCGCGATTTCGCGACCGACAAGCATCGCACCGTGGACGATACGCCTGCGGGTGGCGGCGCGGGCATGGTGCTGCGCGCGGATATATTAGCAAAAGCGGTCGATCATGCGCTGGAGCGGCGGCCCGATCTGCCCGTCCTTGCCATGACGCCGCGCGGGGTGCCGATCACGCAGGCGCGGGTGCGCGAATTGGCGGAGGGGCCGGGCGCGACGATCCTGTGCGGCCGGTTCGAAGGGTTTGACGAGCGGATTTTCGATGCCCGGCCGATCGAGCAGGTCAGCATGGGCGACATCATCCTGTCGGGCGGCGAGATGGGGGCGCTGCTGCTGCTGGATGCTTGCGTCCGGCTGCTTCCCGGTGTAATGGGCGCGGCTTCCAGCGGAGTCGAGGAGTCCTTTGAAACGGGGTTGCTCGAATATCCGCACTATACCCGACCAGTAGAATGGGAGGGGCGCACGATCCCGCAGGTGTTGCGATCGGGGGATCATGCGAAGATCGCCGCCTGGCGGAAACAAAGGGCGGTCGATGATACACGGCTAAGGCGGCCGGACCTTTGGGAACGTCACAGCGGCGTTCGGGTCCAGTCGCCCTCTGGTGCGCAACGCGACTTGAAGGACTGACGTTTCATGAACATCCTCCAGCAGATCGAGGCGGAAAACATCGCCGCCCTCGGCAAAGAAATCCCCGAATTCCGCGCCGGCGACACGCTGCGCGTCGGCGTGAAGGTCGTCGAAGGCGAACGGAGCCGCGTCCAGAATTATGAAGGCGTGTGCATCGCGCGTTCGAACAAGGGCATGGGTTCGAACTTCACCGTGCGCAAGATTTCGTTCGGCGAAGGCGTGGAGCGCGTGTTCCCGCTCTATTCGCCCAACATCGATTCGATCACCGTCGTCCGCCGTGGCGTGGTGCGTCGTGCGAAGCTCTATTATCTGCGCGGCCGCACTGGCAAGCGCGCTCGCATCGCCGAGCGTCGCGACGTGCGCACCGAGGGTTGATCCCTCGGCTGTCCCACGGGATAGCGTAGAAACAGGAAAGGGCGGCGTTCCAGCGGGAGCGCCGCCCTTTTTCTTTGGCCATTTTCTTTTGTGGCGGATTATCGGCGGCTGGTCCACCATAAGCCCGCCAGGCTGATCGCGGCGGCGGCCGACATATAGAGGCCGACAAATTCGACGCCCTGGACTGCGATCAGCCAGGTGGCGACGATCGGGGCGAGCGCGCCGCCCAAAATCCCGCCAAGGTTAAAGGCGAAGGACGCGCCGGTGTAGCGGAGCTGGATGGGAAAGAGGGCGGGGAGATAGGCCCCCAGTGGCCCATAGACGAAGCCCATCAGGAACAAAGCGAGGCTGAGGATCAGGAAGATCGGCAGCAGCGTGCCAGCGCCGATCATCGGGCCGAAGATCAGCCCCATGAAGACCGTGCCGACACAGCCCCAGGCGAGGACGCGGGTGGGGCTGGTCTTGTCCGCCCACCAACCTGCAATCACGATGCTGACGCTCATGAACAGGATCGCGCCGAGCTGGATCGAGAGGAAATCGCTGCGGTCGATGCCGAGCGTGGTGGTGCCGTAGCCGAGCGCGAAGGCGGTCGCGATATAATAGATGGCGAAGCAGGCGACGACGGCGAAGGTGCCCGCAATCGCCGCGCCCAGATGATGTTTGAACAGGGTTGCGAGCGGCATGGCGGGTGGCGGTGCTTCGGCCTGCGCGGCAGCGAATTCGGGGGTTTCCGTGAGTTTCAGGCGGACCCAGAGGCCGAGGAACACCAGCACCGCGCTGCCGAGGAAGGGCAGGCGCCAGCCCCAGGCGAAAAATTGCGCGTCGGTCAGGATCGTGCCCAGGATCAGGAACAGGCCATTGGCGGCGATGAAGCCGACTGGCGCGCCCAGTTGCGGGAACATGCCGAAGCGCGCGCGCCAGCCGGGCGGGGCATTTTCCACCGCCAGCAGCGCCGCGCCGCCCCATTCGCCGCCCAGGCCCAGCCCCTGGCCAAAGCGCAATATGCACAGGATTAGCGGGGCCCACCAGCCGATCTGCGCATGGGTGGGCAGGAAGCCGATGGCGAGCGTGCAGCCCCCCATCAGCATCAGCGAGGTGACCAGCGTCACCTTGCGCCCGACGCGGTCGCCATAATGGCCGAACACAGCCGCACCGAGGGGGCGGGCGAAGAAGGCGAGCGCCAGGCTGCCATAGGAGGCCATGAGCTGCGCCGTCGGCGAGGAGGAGGGGAAGAAGAGCGAGGGGAAGATGAGGCTGGCGGCAGTGGCGTAGATGTAGAAGTCGTAAAATTCGACCGCCGTGCCGACCAGGCTGGCCGTCAGCACCCGCTTGTGCCGCCACATTTCGCCGACGCCGCTCAGTTCCGCCATATCATGCCCCCTCTGCTATTCTTGCCACAATCCTCCCCTGGTAGGGGAGGTGGCTGGCCGTAGGCCAAACGGAGGGGTGTCGCCCTCTTGATAGGGTGACACCCCTCCACCGGCTTCGCCGGTCCCCCTCCCCTACCAGGGGAGGATTTGGTGTTGCGTGCCGTTATGATCGTCGTCGTTTCTGGTTCAGTAGCTCGTAAGCCATCACCGCCGTTGCCACCGCCGCGTTCAGGCTGTCGGCCTTGCCCAGCATCGGCATCTTCACCAGCAAATCGCATTCTGCTTCATAGGCGTCTGGCAAGCCCTGCGCTTCATTGCCGACGAGCAGGAAGGACGGGCTTTGGTAGCGCGGTTCCTGATAGTCGTGGGTCGCCTTGAGACTGGTGCCGATCAGTTCGCCGGGGCCAGCGCGCAGCCAGGTCATGAATTCGGGCCAGCGCGCCTGGGTGATCGACTGGGTGAACAGCGCGCCCATCGAGGCGCGGACCGATTCGACCGAGAAGGGGTCGACGCAATCGTCGATCAGGATGAGGCCGCCTGCCCCCACCGCGTCGCCGGTGCGCAAGATGGTGCCGAGGTTGCCGGGGTCGCGCAGCGATTGCGCGACGATCCAGATGTCGGCCTTGGTGCGGTCGAGCGCCGCCAAAGGCGTCAGCCGGTCGCGATAGACGCCGACCACGGCCTGGGCATTATCCTTGCCGCTGATCTTCGACAGGATGTCCGCGCTGGTTTCGATGACGTCGCCGCCCGCCGCTTCCATCGCCGCAATCAGCTCTGCGGCGAGCGGATGGGTGGACCCGGCGTGGAACAGCATTTCGGGCAATACGCCTTCCTCGCGCGCTTCGGTCAGGATGCGCAGGCCTTCGGCCAGGAACAGGCCTTCGGCCTTGCGGAACTTTTTTTCGCGTAAGGATCGGACACGCTTCACCAGCGGGTTGGAAAATCCGGTGATTTCGCGTGCCACGGTTGCTCGACGCCCCAATTGCCCAAGGAAAGGGCTTCTCTATCGGCGGAAACGACAAAAGGACAGAGGGGAGGGGCGGATGGTCGTTCGGCGATGGATTTGATCGCGGAATCTTGCGAAGGAGCGGGCATGGATACCCACGCCCCCCAATCACCGCCGCCACCCTTCTCGCCCAAGATTGAGGACGGCTTCTTCCTCGGCGTCGTGCTGCTGGTGTCGGTCGCCTTTTTCCTGGTGATACAACCCTTTCTGGCCGCGATATTGTGGGGCGTGATCGCCGCCATTCTGTTCGCGCCGGTATATCGCAACATATTGGCGGCTATACCCACGCATCAAAATGCCGCTGCGCTGATCACCCTGTTCCTGATCCTCGTCATCGTCATCGTTCCGGCCTTTGTGCTGGGGGCGGCGTTGTTGCAGGAAGCGGCGCATTTTTATGGCAAGATCCAATCCGGGGAGATCGACTTCGCCCGCCTGTTCTCCCAGGCCATGGCGAGCCTGCCGGAATGGACGCGGCCTTATCTGGGGCGGATCGGCCTTAGTAATTTCGACGCGGCGCAGGCGATGCTGACCAAGGGCATTACCAGCAGTTTCCGGATGCTCGCGGCGCAGGCCTTCCAGATCGGTCAGAGCGCATTCAGCTTCTTCATGGCGCTGGGTGTCATGCTCTATCTGTCCTACTTCCTGCTGCGCGATGGCGAAAAACTGTCGCAGCGGATCGCTGTGGCCGCGCCGTTGCGGGCCAGCCAGCGTCAGGCGCTGATCCAGCAATTCGTCATCGTCATCCGCGCGACGATCAAGGGCAGCATCGTTGTCGCCATCGTCCAGGGGCTGATCGGCGGCATCGTCTTCTGGGCGCTAGGGATAGAGGGCGCATTGCTCTGGGCCGTGCTGATGGGAGCCTTTTCGCTGTTGCCTGCCGTCGGCACGGCGATCGTGTGGGTGCCGGTCGCCATCTTTCTGTTCGCAAGCGGCGCAATCTGGAAGGCGATCGTGCTGGTGGCGTGCGGCGTGCTGATCATCGGTATGGTCGACAATGTGCTCCGCCCGATCCTGGTCGGCCGCGACACGCGCATTCCCGATTATGTGGTGCTGATCACGACGCTGGGCGGGATCGAACTGTTTGGTTTTAACGGCATCGTCATCGGCCCGGTGATCGCGGCGCTGTTCATTGCCACCTGGAATATTTTTACCCGCATGCGGCTGGCCGCTGGCGTGGCCGAGGGCTGAGACATTGAGCGCCACCCGGCCTGCCAGACGGCGGGCCGGGTGGCGCGCGCTTCGCCTCAGTCCCCGAAGCTGCGGGGCGCGGGGGCGACGACGGTCAGGTTGCCCGCGCCGATCTCGGTCACTTCCAGCGCGCGTTCGGCAACGCCCGATCGCGAGAAGCGGAAAGCGCCGTCGATGCCGGAAAAGCCGCCTGCGTCGCGCAGGCGCGCCGTGGGGAAATTGCTGCCCGGCTTCCAGTCCTGCGCGATCCGCACCGTCAGCAGCACGGCGTCATAGCCAAGCGAGGACAGGCGGAAGGGCGCGCTGCCGTAGCGAGCGCGATATTTGGTGGCGAGCTGGCGATAGAGGCTGTCCGAAACACTGGCGAACCAGGCGCCGCGCAGCACCGGGCTGGCCGACAGCGTGCCTTCGGTATTCCACAATTCGGTGCCGAGCAGCCGTGCGGTCGCGCCGCCATTCTTGCGCACGATTGGCGCGATCTGCAGCGCGACGCGGCCGCTGTCGGCGATCAGCAGCGCGTCATAGCTGGAGGAAGCCTGCAATTTCTTGACCGCCGCCGTCATCGACGCGGGGCTGCGGTCGAAGGTCTGCATCGATACGACTGTGCCGCCTGCCTGTTCGACCGCGCGCAGCAGGGCATTGCCCGCCCGCTCGCCATAGGTGCCACGGGGCACGAGCGCGCCGAACTGGCTCAGCCCCTTTTGCCGGGCGAAGCCGACGACGCGCTCGATCGACTGATTGGGGTTGTAGCCCATGATATAGACGCCGCTGCCCGCAACGCCGCTGTCGTTGGAGAAACTGATCACCGGCACATTGGCGCGCGCCGCGATCGGCCCGATCACGCGCGCGTCATCGGCCAGCAAGGGGCCAAGGATCAGGCGGTTGCCATCGGCCAGCGCCTTGTTGACCGCCGCTGCTGCGCCGAGCGCGGTATCATAGGTGGTGATGCGGACCTTGTCGGTCTTGGTATCCATCAGCGCCAGCGTGGTGGCGTTGGCGATAGACTGGCCGACGCCCGCATTGGTGCCGCTCATCGGCACCAGCAGCGCGACGCGATGGCGCAGCGTGTCGGTCGGCAGGCCTTCGGTCACGGTCGGGCCGGACGGCTGCGCCGGGCCGGTGGGCGTCGTCGGGGCCGGTCCCTTGGGCACGATCGACTGACAGGCGGCGAGCATCAGGGCGCTCGCGGCGAAAGCCAGCCGTGCGCCGCGTTTGAGGGAAGCGAACAAGTCCGCTTGCCGGGAGGCATCCGTCTCTGTCATCTGGCGTCCTTATGGAAACTCAATCATCGGGTCTTGAACCTGGGCTTTATATCGTCGCGGGGCCGATCGGCAACCTTGGTGACCTCACGCCGCGCGCAGCGGAGGTGTTGCGGCTGGCCGATGTCGTCGCGGTCGAGGATACGCGGGTCAGCGCGCGGCTGCTGCGCCATGCGGGTTCTGATCGGCCAATGCTGCCCTATCATGACCATAGCGGCGAAAATGTGCGCCAACGGCTGGTGGAGCGGATGGCGGGCGAATCGGTCGCCTTGCTGTCGGACGCGGGCACGCCGCTGATTTCCGATCCGGGGTACAAGCTGGTGCGCGATGCGCGGGCGGCGGGGCGCAGCATCACGACGCTGCCGGGGCCAAGCGCAGCGATCGCGGCACTGACCCTGTCTGGCCTGCCGACTGATCGGTTCCTGTTCATGGGTTTCCTGCCGAGCAAGGCCAAGGCGCGGGGCGACGCGCTGGATGAGGTGGCGGGATTGCGGGCGACTTTGGTCTTCTACGAAAGCGGGCCGCGCCTGTCGGAAAGCCTGTCGGCGATGGCGGCGCATCTGGGCGACCGGGAGGCGGCGGTCAGCCGGGAGATCAGCAAGACGTTCGAGGAAACGGCGTGCGGGACGCTGAGCGAATTGTCCGCCCGCTATGCCGATGCGCCGCCGAAGGGCGAGATCGTGGTGACGGTCGGCCCGCCGGGCGAAGCGCCGCCCGCCACCGCCGAAGATGCCGACGCGGCGCTGCGCGAGGCGCTGACCCGTCTGTCCGTGTCGAAGGCGGCGGGCGAAGTTGCCAAGAAACTGGGGCTGGACCGGCGCACGCTCTATGACCGGGCGACGGAATTGAAGGAGTGAAGCGCGAAAGCGCCGAGCGGCGTGGCCGTCAGGCGGAGCGGATCGCGGCCTGGTGGCTGCGGCTCAAAGGCTGGCAGATCGTCGGGCGGCGGATGCGGACGGCGGCAGGCGAGGTCGATCTGGTCGCGCGCAAGGGCACGATGCTGGCCTTTGTCGAGGTCAAGGCGCGCGCCACGGCGGCGGAACTGGACCTGGCGATCGACGAACGGCGGTTGCGCCGGGTCGCGGCTGCGGCGGAAATATTGTGGCATGACCTCGGCAAAGCGGGGGACGATATGCGAATCGACGTCATCCTCCTTGCGCCAGGCCGCGCGCCACGCCATCTGGCGAATGTCTGGCATGGGGGGTGATTTGTCCTTCCATACACCCCTTCGTCACCCTGAACTTGTTTCAGGGTCCATTGGCTCTGCGGCTGCGGATATACGCGGCGGTAGGACGAATGGATGCTGAAACAAGTTCAGCATGACGAGTCATTATATGAGGATGACCCCAATGACGCAGCTCAACCCCCTGACCGTCGCGGTGCAGATGGACCCGATGGAGGGCATCAAGATCGCAGGCGATTCGACTTTCCACATCATGCTGGCGGGGCAGGCGCGGGGGCATCGGCTCTATCATTATCTCGCCCATGACCTGACGTTCCGCGAGGGCCGGGTGCTGGCCAAGGCGCGGCCGGTGCATGTGCAGAAGGTGGATGGCGATCATTTCGCCTATGGACCGGAAGAGATGATCGACCTAGGCCGCGATGTCGATGTCGTGCTGATGCGGCAAGACCCGCCGTTCGACCTGTCCTACATCACCGCCACCCATTTGCTGGAGCGGGTGCAGGATGAGACGCTGGTGGTCAACGACCCTGCCAGCGTCCGCAATGCGCCGGAAAAATTGTTCGTGCTGGATTATGCGCGCTTCATGCCGCCGACGATGATCACCCGCGACCTCGCCGAAGTGCGATCCTTCCTGGCCGAACATGGCGAGATCGTGGTCAAGCCGCTCTATGGCAATGGCGGCGTGGCGGTGTTTCATGTCGGCAAAAATGGTGCCAACCTCTCCTCGCTGGTGGAACTCTTCAACGCCTCATGGGTCGAGCCTTTCATGGTTCAGGCCTTCATTCCCGGCGTCGCGGAGGGCGACAAGCGCATCGTGCTGGTCGACGGCGAAGTCGCTGGCGCGGTCAACCGTATTCCCGGCGCAGGCGAAATCCGCTCCAACCTGGCGGTCGGCGGCTCGGCGGCCAAGACAGTGCTGACCGACAAGGAGCGCGAAATCTGCGCGGCGATGGGACCGGAACTCAAGCGGCGCGGCCTGCTGTTCGTGGGCATCGACGTGATCGGCGGCGAATGGCTGACCGAGATCAACGTGACCTCGCCGACCGGCATCGTGTCGATCGAAGCGTTCGACGGGACCGACACCGGCGGGCTGATCTGGGACGCGATCGACGCCCGACTCGCAGCGCGGGCGGCGATTTGAGGATTTCCTCCAACCTCTTACCGTTCGGGCTGAGCGTGTCGAAGCCCACTGCTGAGCGAAGCGAAGTGACCTCCCTGCGGTCGGTCGGCCCCTTCGACTTCGCTCAGGGTGAACGGATGAAGAGTATCATCGGCTGTCCGGGCGGCGCATTCCATGACTGACTGGGTGCTGCGCCTGATTGATGCAGGCGGCTATTGGGGTATTTTTCTGCTGATGGTGCTGGAAAATGTCTTTCCGCCGATTCCCTCTGAACTCATCATGGGCATTGGCGGCATCCGTGTCGGCCAGGGGCGGATGGACATGGGCTGGTTGCTGGTGGCGGGCACGCTGGGCACCACGGTCGGCAATTATTTCTGGTATATGATCGGCCATGTGCTGGGCTTTGCCCGGTTGAAGCCGCTGGTTGATCGTTATGGCCGCTGGGCGACGCTGGAGTGGCGCGATGTCGAGGCGCTGGACCGCCTGTTCGGCAAATATGGCCAGATTGTCGTCTTCGTCTTTCGCTTCATGCCCGCGCTGCGGACCATGGTGTCGCTGCCCGCCGGGCTGTTCCGCATGGGGCATATCAAATTTCTGGCCTGGACCGCCGGCGGCGCGCTGATCTGGAACATCATCCTGGCCTATGCCGGTTTCATATTGGGCAAGAATTTCAGCGAGATCGATAAATATATCGGCCCGGCAGCGACCATCTGCGTCGTCGGGGCGGTGGTCATCTATCTGTGGCGACTGGCGACCTGGCGGCCCAAAGGTTAGGCGCGCGGGTGGGCGTTGCGATAGACGTCCATCAGATGCGCTGCATCGACCTGAGTATAAACCTGGGTCGATGACAGGCTGGCATGGCCGAGCAATTCCTGAAGGCTGCGCAGATCCGCGCCGCGACCCAGCAAATGGGTCGCGAAACTGTGGCGTAGCGCATGGGGCGTGGTGCGGTCCGACAGGCCCAGCCGACCGCGCGCGCCCTGCACGGCGCGGCGGATCAGCGCGGGCGACAGCGGACCGCCGCGCGCGCCTCGGAACAGCGCCTCCTCGCGGGTCATGGGGAAGGGGCATTGGTCGATATAGGCCTCGATCGCCTGGCGCACCTGCGGCAGGAGCGGGACTTGCCGGGTCTTGTTGCGCTTGCCGGTGACGCGCAGCGTATCGGCGAGCGGCAGTGCCGCGCCGGTCAACCCCATCGCCTCGCCGATGCGCAGGCCCGCGCCATAGAGCAGCAGCAGCACCGCCCAGTCGCGCGCGCCGATCCACGGCAGGCGGGCGGTTTCGGCGATGTCCTGCGCCAGCGCGACGGCTTCGTCGGGCGAGATGGGGCGGGGCAGGCCGCGCTTGGCGCGTGGCCCCTTGAGCAAAGGCACGCGGGCGTCCTCGCCGCCGGTAAAACGCAGGAAGCCCCGCACCGCGGACAGTTCGCGCGCCGCCGACAGATTGCCGATCCCGTCCATCCGCCGCACCGTCAGAAAGGCGCGCAGGTCCGCCTGGTCGATCCGCGCGAGGCTGGCAGCGGTTACCGCCGCGCCATGATGGCCCTCCAGAAAGGCGATCAGCCGCTCGGCCGTCGCGACATAGGCGCGTACCGTATGGATCGACCGGCGGCGGTCGAGCGCAAGATGATGACGCCAGCGGTCTATGAGATCGGGGGAGGGCATGGGCGGGAGGATAGGGCAGGTTAGGGGAAATGGGAAATGCGGGATCGGCATTCGGCACGCTACTAAATCCTCCCCTGGAAGGGGAGGTGGCTGGCCGTAGGCCAGACGGAGGGGTGTCACGCTCTCGATAGGGTGACACCCCTCCA
>NZ_JAZDXA010000046.1:0-19253 GCF_040170545.1 Sphingobium sp. MK2 | reverse complement strand
CCTCCCCTTCTAGGGGAGGATCTTTATGGGCGCACGCAGCCACCCAAGCCCCATCTTGAAATCCGGCCGGAAATAGGCACATGGGAGAGATGGCACCTCCATTCGATCTGGCCGACCTGCCGACGGGCGTGGCGATGCCGCTATCGCCGCTGGTGGCGCGGGTGCTGGCGCCCAATCCGTCGCCCTTCACCTTTACCGGCACCCAGACTTATGTCGTCGGGGCGACCGACGTCGCGGTGATCGATCCCGGCCCGGATGAACCCGTACATCTGGCGGCATTGACGGCGGCGATCGCGGGGCGGCCGGTCGTGGCGATTCTCTGCACCCACACGCACCGCGATCATAGCCCGGCGGCACGACCGCTGAGCGAGGCCACGGGCGCGCCGGTGATTGGCTGCGCGCCGCTGACGCTGGAGGATGACGGGCCGCGCGCCGATGCGGCATTCGATGCGGCCTATCGCCCCGACCGGGTGCTGGCGGATGGCGAACAGGTTGCGGGCACCGGCTGGACCCTGGAAGCGGTGGCGACGCCGGGCCATACGTCCAATCACCTGTGCTTCGCGCTGGCCGAAGAAAGCGCATTGTTCACCGGCGATCATGTCATGGGCTGGTCGACCAGCGTGATTTCGCCGCCCGATGGCGACATGGCCGCCTATATGCGTTCGATGCAACGGCTGCTGGAGCGCGAGGATATGATCTATTATCCCGCCCATGGCGACCCGATCGACAATCCGCAGCGGCTTGTGCGTGGCATGATGGGCCATCGCAAGCAGCGTGAGGGGCAGATATTGCGCTTTCTGGAGCGGAATGGCGACAGCCTCATCCCCGACATGGTGCTGGAAATGTATAAGGGCGTCGATCCGCGCCTGCATCCCGCCGCCGGGCGATCGGTGCTGGCGCATCTGATCGACCTGGATCAGCGCGGGCTGGTGACGGCGACGGAGGACCGATGGCAGATGCGCTGAAACGCTATGCCGGGCCGATTGCGGCGGTGGTGATCCTGTTGCTGGTCGGCGGCGCGATGCTGGTCGGCTGGCAGCGCTATGACCGGGACTATGTGGTCGCGGTCGAGGAGGATGGCGTCGCCGTGACCAAGGTGATCGCGGCGAAGATCGCCGGGGTGAGCAGCCTGAAAGTCTCCGAACTGTCCGGCACGGTCCAGAGCACGGCGCAGGATGTGCGCGGCTTCGGGCTGTTGAAGTCCGATCAGGTGGTCAAAATGCCCTTCTCGGTTGATTATTTCGTCGATGTCGGCCGCCTTGGCGAAGGCGACCTGGAATGGAACGAGGCGACCCGCACGCTGATCGTCAACGCGCCCGATGTGAAGCCCGGCAAGCCCAATGTCGATGAGAGTCGCCGCACGCTGGTCCGCACCCAGGGCATGTTCGTGACGCGGCAGGCGGGCGAGGAATTGAGCCGCCGCGTCTCCGCCCATGCGCAAAGCCGCGCCCAGCGGGAGGCGCAGGCCCCCGAACGCATGGCGCAGGCGCGCGATTATGGCCGCACCGCGCTGACCAAATTGATGGCCGCACCCTTGGCGGCGGCGGGCTATGGCGATGCGCGGGTGATCGTGACCTTTCCGCCCGAACGCGCCGGGCGCAATCGCGAACAATGGGATGTGACCACGCCGATCAACGCGGTGCTGGCCAACCGGCAGGCGCAGCGCTAGGGCGCTGTTAAGGGACCGAGGAGTTTTAGGCACATGAACGCTTTTACCGGCATTCCGCAGGGCATGGACCTGCGCGGCGAGATCGAGCGGCTGCGCAAGGAGCGCAATGCCGTGATCCTGGGCCATTATTATCAAAGCCCGGAAATTCAGGACTTGTCCGATTTCGTCGGCGATTCGCTGGAGCTATCGCGCAAGGCGGCGGAGACGGACGCGGATGTGATCGCCTTTTGCGGCGTGCGCTTCATGGCCGAGACCGCCAAGATCCTGTCGCCCGACAAGATCGTCGTGCTGCCGGACATGGACGCCGGATGCAGCCTGGAAGATAGCTGCCCGCCCGCCCAGTTCAAGGCGTTTCGCGAAGTCCATCCCGATCATATCGCGCTCAGCTACATCAACTGTTCGGCCGAGGTGAAGGCGCTGTCCGACATCATCGTGACATCGTCGTCCGCCGAAAAGATCCTGTCGCAAATCCCGATGGACCAGAAGATCATCTTCGGCCCCGACAAACATCTGGGCGGCTATCTCGCGCGCAAGCTCAGGCGCGAGATGCTGTTGTGGCCGGGCGTGTGCATCGTGCATGAGGCGTTCAGCGAGACCGAATTGCTCAAGCTCAAGGCGCAGCACCCCGACGCGCCGGTCGCCGCGCACCCCGAATGCCCGCCCTATATCGTCGATCATGCCGATTATGTCGGATCGACCAGCGGCATATTGGATTTCGCCAAGACGATGCCGGGTAACACGCTGATCGTCGCGACCGAACCGCATATCATCCACCAGATGGAAAAGGCGGTGCCGGACAAGCAGTTCATCGGCGCGCCCGGCGCGGACGGCAACTGCAACTGCAATATCTGCCCCTATATGGCGCTCAACACGATGGAGAAGCTGTACCTCGCGCTGCGCGACCTGCAACCGCGCATCGAAATGGACGAAACGCTGCGCCTGGGCGCGAAGAAGAGCCTGGACAGGATGCTGGAGATGGCGAGCGCTACGGTGGGTCTGGGGGATTTGGGGGCGCGGTAAGGCGTGTCAGCTCCGATATGCAAGCCGATGTTCGCTAAGCAGCGGTTTGTGCCAGAGCGTTTCACAGGGGAAACCGGCGAATGCTGGGTCGCGCGTTAGCAGCGTCAGGCCCTCCAGTTCGGCCTGCGCCGCCAACATGCGGTCGAAAGGATCGCGGTGTGCCGCTTCATAGGCACCCGCGCGTAGACCATGGCGCATCGTCAGGTTCAGTTCCTGGAAGTCAGCATCGGCTACCGCTGCTTCGTATCGATCGAGATAGGGCATGAGTTGTGGCAACTTGCCCAAGCGCGCCTTGGTCGCAATTTCCCATGCACTGACGCTACTGACGAAAATCCGGTCAGCACCGCTTTCGATCAATGAATCGATCATGTCGGGTATTAGCCGCCGATCCGTCCACCACCAGATCAGCACATGCGTATCAAGCAACAGGCTCAATCGTCATGCCCTTCCCATAGACGCAACTCATCTTCGGGCAACGGGTCGAAAATCTCATCACCCACGGTGAAGAGCCCAGCAAATTGACCACCGCGACGCTTGGGCCGATCCCGAACAGCGTCGATCGGAACCATTTTCGCATAGGGCTTTCCCGCTTTGGCAAGGATGATTTCCTCACCAGCGTGCGCGCGCTCCAGCAGCTTGGAAAAATGCGTTTTCGCTTCATGGACATTTATGGTGGCAGACATGACGGACTAATAGACTTAGTCCATGGACTAAGTCAAGTTTCGAAACAGGTTGCGACGCGCCACATCGCCCGTCTAGAGAAGGCCATGACATTCTCCCTGCCCGATTTCGACCTGCCTGCCTTCGTCGCGTCCACGCTGGCCGAAGACCTTGGCCCGGATGGCCGTGATGTTACTAGCGAGGCGGTGATTCCTGCCGATGCTATCTTCGACGGGGTGATGGATGCGCGCGATCCGGTGACGCTGGCGGGGCTGGCGATCGCGGTCGCCTTTTTCCGGGCGCTCGACCCCGATGTCGAGATCGAGCAATTGCACCAGGATGGCGAGCAGGTGGCGGCGGGGACCGACATATTGCGCATCCGGGGGCGGGCGCGGGCGATGCTGACGGCGGAGCGGTCAGCGCTCAACACGGTACAGCATTTAAGCGGCATCGCGACCATGACGCGCGCCTATGTCGATGCGATCGCGGGCATCGGCGCGATCCTGCTCGACACCCGCAAGACCATTCCCGGCCTGCGCGTGTTGGAGAAATATGCGACCCGCATGGGCGGCGCGACCAATCATCGTATGGGGCTGTGGGATGCGGCGATGATCAAGGATAATCATGTCGCGGTGGCCGGGTCGGTCGAGGAAGCGGTGCGCCGCGCGATCGAGGCTGGGGTCGAGCGGATCATTGTCGAGGTCGACCGGATCGACCAGATCGAACCGGCTCTGGCGGCAGGCGCGACGCATTTACTGCTCGACAATATGGATGCTGCCATGCTGCGGCAGGCCGTGGGACTGGTCGATGGCCGCGTTCCGACCGAGGCGTCGGGCGGCGTGACGCTGGACACGATCCGCGCCAAGGCCAGCACGGGCGTCACCTATATCAGCGTCGGGCGGCTGACCCAGTCCGCGCCTGCCGCCGACATCGGGCTGGACTTCGCTTATGCTTAAGGCGCTGGCGGTCTTGGGCCTGATCGCGCTGCCGGGCACTGCGCTGGCGCAGTCGGCCCAATGCCGCCTGCCGTCACAGATTGCCCGACCCGATATCGAGGGGCCAACCGCCAAGGAGCCCAAGCGCGTCCTGCCGATCGGCAGCTATACGCTGGCGCTGAGCTGGTCGCCGCAATTCTGCTCGACCGCGCGCGGCAACAAACATGCGCTGCAATGCGGCGGCAAGGCGGGGCGGTTCGGCTTCACCCTCCATGGCCTGTGGCCCGACGGGTTCGGCAAGGAATGGCCGCAATATTGTCGCGCAGCGGACCTTGTGCCGCGCGAAGTGATCCGCGCTAATCTCTGCACGACGCCGTCGGTGCAACTGATCCAGCATGAATGGGCCAAACATGGCACCTGCATGACGACCCGGCCGGAGCTCTATTTCAACCTGTCACGCGCCTTCTACCAATCGATGCGCTATCCCGACATGACCGTGCTGGCCGCGACCAAGAATCTGACTGTAGGGAAATTCGCCGAAGCGTTTGCGCGCGCCAATAAGGGGCTGCGGGCCGATATGCTGCGGGTGACGACGACCCGTGGCAATTGGCTGAGCGAAGTGTGGCTGTGCATGGACCGGGCGATGGAATATACGCGCTGCCCGGCGCATCAGGGTGGCGCGGCCCCGACCAGCCTCCTGCGGATCGAGCCGGGACCGCGCATCGCCTATACCCGTCCAGCGATCTCCGCGCCAAGGTCGGCAAGGCCCGCCGTCACGCCCGCCCGCAAGCCGACGTTGATCCTGGACCTGGACCCCAAGGTGCAGCCGCTTGCCAACAGCAGCGAACCGTAAGGATCAGGCGTCGATCGTCGCGGTGGCGGGGAAATGCTTGTCCATATGCTTGCGGATGATGCGCAGATTCTTGGTGTTCGATTTGTAGAGAAAGTCGAAAAGGTCGCCCGCAAAGGGAATGGCCCCCACCAGCGTATCAATGCCGATATTGCCCGCCATGCGGGTAAGCTGCCATTTCGACATGCCGAGATTGCGCGCTTCCCACACAATCCACGCGCCCATTGCCGCCGTGATGAGGTCACCGACGATGGGGATGAGGCCGACCAGGCCGTCCAGACCGACGCGACGGTTGGTGCCGGGGATTACGAACAGTCCTTCCAGAACCGATTCCATCGCTTCGAGCCGGCGGCGTATCGACGCGGGGTCGCGGCCGAAACCGGGCATGTCGCGCACCATGCGCTCGAACTGGTCCTGCGATAATGCCATCTGCCTGTCTCCTTCCCCTCTAATTGGGGCGGCGGAACAGATGGTTCAATGGGTGGCGCGCGCGGCGCGAGGATTGAAAGCCGTTCAGACGCTTGGACACCAGCGACCAGCGGATTGGCGCGCCGAGCGCAATATAGCCATTATGCGCCTGCATCAGCGCTTCGGCCTGTGAAATATGGGCGATGCGATTGTCGTTCTCGCTGGCGAGGCTTGCGGTCTGCAAGGCTGCATCGGCGGCATCGCTGCAATGGACCGCGCGGGCGCAACCGATACGGCCGAGATACCAGAGCACGCTGTCATAGGGCGCAACCTCGTCAATCAGGCGCAGGTCGGCGTCCTTCTGCGCGAGCGGAACACGCTGCACGGTCAGGCCGATCGCGGCCAGATCACGCCGCAACAGGCCGAATAACAATGTTGCGCCCGGTCCATCGGGCAGAGCGATGCGCAGCGTCGGGGGATCGCCATTGTCGGCCCGCCACCGCGTCATGGTGGCGCTGGCCAGCGCGCGGCGCTCGTCCATCGACTGCCCGGCCCAGGCAGGGGCGGTGGGCGACCGGCCAAGGTCGAGCGCGGAGGGCAATATCTGTTCGCTGGTGGCCCAGCCGCCGAGCGGGAAGAGGGCGGACAGGCTGGTGCGGTCGATCGCCATGTTGATCGCCGCGCGCACATAATCATCATCCAGCAGCTTGCCGCGCCCGGTAACGGCCAGGCCCAGCAGGCCCTGGACCGGATCTGTTCGCACCGCATCCCGCTCGACCCCGGCGGGCAGGAGAAGAGGCAGGTCGGCAAAGCGGCCGCCGAGCACTAACGCGGCCTGCCCCTCGCGAAAGCGGATGATGGCAAGCGCGGCGCTTTCGGCGCGCAGCACGCGCGTCTGCGATGGCGGCACCGGCTCATCATCGACGGCATCCCGATCACTGGCGGCGCGATCCACGGGGGTCAGGAACAAAGCCTTGCCCTGTTGCGCAACGCGATAGGGCCCCGTGCCGCCTTCGCGCGAAAGGATTGCCATTTGCGGCTGCGCAAGCATCTGCAACAGGAAGGGGCGGGCGACGGTCAGTTTGATTTCGATCACTTCGCCCGTCATCGGCACGACGCTTTGCACCGCGTCAAACGGCCCGTCGGGATCAAGCCGACGCTGGGCCACGATCCGCGACAAGAGCATGCGCGCGACATCGTTTGCCGTGACGCGCGTGCCGTCGGGCCAGAAGGCGCGGCGAAGGCGGAAGATGTAGCTGCGCCCTTCATCCTCGACGATCCAGCGTTGGGCCAAGGCGGGCAGGATTTCGCCGCTGGCATCGAAGCTGACCAGCCCCTGGGCAGTGGCTTCCAATATCAGCTTGGCCGCCGGATCAGGCAGTTGCTGGAGCGGCTTGGTCACATCCTCCCGGTCGCCCACGACGCTGACGACCACCGGGCCGCTACTCTGACGAGCGCAGCCGCCGATCGTCGCGAACATGGCGACGGCGGTGAACAGGGGGCGATAGCGACGCAGGAGGGAGAGGCGGGCGGACATGGCGATACACAGACCTAGCCCGCTATCGCCGCGTCGCCAACCGCCATGGCAGGTGGAGAGGCTGAAAGACTCTCGGCGCCTGCTTTGTCAGTCCTCTGCTATTCCCGCTATCCCATGCCAATGACAAAGGGCGCCCGGTTGCCCGGACGCCCCTCGATCGTCAGAAGGACGGTTGGCTTTACGCCTTATAGACCTTGTCCACGGCGGCGCAGAATTTGGCCATGTCTTCGGCCGACCCTACGGTCACGCGCGAGACGTTGGGCCAGATGGGCCAACTGCGGCCGATCTGAACCTTTTCAGGCGCGGCGACCAAAGCTGCCTGCATGTCCTTCGCAGGCTTCTTCCAGTTGACCATGAACATATTCGCTTCGCTGCCGGGCTGGACTTCGATGCCCTTCTTGGTCAGCCAGGCGATGGTTTCCTCGCGATTGGCGATCATCTCGTTGCGACGCGCCTTGATGAGGTCCGCTTCGGTATAAACCGCCTTGCCACAGGCCATGGCGGTGATCGACAGGCCACCGGCGGTCGGGCCGAACAGCATCAGGCGCTTTTGCACATCGGGATCGGCGAAGGTCAGGCCAAGGCGAATGCCCGCCATGCCGAACAGCTTGGAGAAGGTCCGCATGACGATAATGTCCTTGCGGCCCGCCACCAGGCTGGCGGCGCTCGGCGATTCGGAGAAGTGCAGATAGGCTTCGTCCACCAGCAGCATCGAATCAGCCGGCTTGTTGTCGAGCAGCCATTTGATGTCGGCCAGCGGCGTGACGGTGCCGGTCGGGTTGTTGGGCGTGCAGACATAATAGAGGCCTGCATTGGGGTTGGCGGCCAGCATCGCCTTGACGTCATGACCCTTGCCGATGGCCTGGGGTGCCTTGGCGATGGGAGCCTTCATGTAATCGGCCGTGCGCCAGGCCGATTCGAAGGTCGGGTCGGCGGTGACCAGACCCTTGGTCGGCGAACAGAAGGCCGCGACCGAACTGACCAGCGGGCCGCCCGAACCCGGCCACACCATGACATGCGATTCCGGTATGCCTTCGACCGAGGCGACGGTCTGGACCAGTTCGCCGCGATAATCGTCGGGATCATACCAGTTGCCGAAAGAGCCAGCCTTGGCGATGGCTTCGACGCCAGCGGGGAAGGGGCCGGTCCAGCATTCGTTCGCGCCGATGCGCACCGCGCCCTTTATGCCGCGCCCGGCCTGCTGCTGCGCCAGGGCAGCGCCGCTCAGCATTGAGCTGGCCGCGACCCCCGCGCCCAGCAGCGCTGCGACCTGCCCCAGTTGGCGGCGCGAATAGCCGCGCCCGATCAGATCGTCCTTGGCTTCTTTGTCCAGCATCATCGTCATGTCGATTGTCCCCTCTGTTCCAGAAAACGGAAACTTCATTGCATCAGACGAAGCAGCGCGTCATTTCCGCAATGCCGCCCGGCGATTTTTGCAATTTTATGCCGGTGGCCGTCCCATAGTTAACGGAAACCGTCATCAATCCTGCATGAATCGCCTTGGAAAGCAGACCGCGCATCTGGTAGCGCTGATGCCATGCCCAGCACCCCCGCCGCCGCCGCCCGCCAGATCCTGATCCGCCTGCAGGAGGTGATGGCGTCGCGCACCAGCGCGCAGGCGAAATTGAACAAGGTGGTGGAGGTGATCGGCGAGTCGCTGTCGAGCGAGGTCTGCTCCATCTATCTGGTGCGGGAAGGCGTGCTGGAACTGTTCGCAACGCGCGGGCTGAAGCAGGAAGCGGTGCATGTCACCCGCATGGCGATGGGGGAGGGGCTGGTCGGCCTGATCGCCACCAATGTCGAGACGCTGAACCTGGACGAAGCCGCTTCGCATCCCGACTTCGCCTACCGCCCCGAAACCGGGGAAGAATTGTTCCACAGCTTTGCCGGCGTGCCGATCGTGCGGCGCGAGCGCGCCATCGGCGTCTTGTGCGTGCAGCATGCCGATCCGCGCAAATATGAAGAGGTGGAGATAGAGGCGCTCCAGACCGTCGCGATGGTGATGTCGGAGCTGATCGCCAATGCCGAACTGGCCGATGACGGGCAAAGCGAGATGCGCGTGACCGATACCGGCACGACGCTGCTGCACGGGTTGCAACTGGTGATGGGCATGGCGCGGGGGCATGTGGTGTTCCACCAGCCGCGCGTGCATATCGAACATACTGTCGCGGAGGATACCGAGGCCGAACGGGCGCGCGTCATCTCCGCCTTTGCCAAGATGCGCGAGCAGATCGACCGGATGACCGGCGCGGCCGAGTTCGGCATGGAGGGCGAGCATCAGGAGGTTTTGGAAACCTACAAGATGTTCGCCTATGACGAGGGGTGGACGCGGCGGATCAACGAGGCGATCGACAGCGGCCTGACCGCCGAGGCGGCGATCGAGCGGGTGCAGCAGCGCACGCGGATGCGGATGCGGCAGATCGACGATCCGTTGTTGTCCGACCGGATGCATGATCTGGAGGATCTGGCCAACCGGCTGTTGCGGATCGTGTCGGGGCAGTTGGGGACGGCGGCGCAGATGGGGTTGCGGCAGGACGCGATCCTGATCGCGCGCAACCTGGGGCCGGCCGAATTGCTGGAATATGACCGGCGGCGGTTGAAGGGCGTGATCCTGGAGGAAGGATCGCTGACAGCGCATGTCACCATCGTCGCGCGCGCCATGGGCGTGCCGGTGCTGGGCCGGGTGCGCGACATCCGCCATCTAGTGAATGAGGGCGACCTCATCCTGATGGACGTCAACGCCAACAGCCTGCTGATCCGCCCGACCGCCGACATGGACGAGGCGTTCGAGAATAAGCTGCATGTGACGCAAAAGCGGCGCGCCGAGTTCGTCGCGATGCGCGACCTGCCATCGGTCACCGCCGATGGGCAGCGGGTGGAGCTGATGGTCAATGCCGGGCTGCGCGAGGATGCGCAGGCGCTCGATATGGTGGGGGCGGACGGCATCGGGCTTTTTCGCACCGAGTTTCAGTTCCTGGTGTCGGCCACCTTGCCCCAGCGCGAAAAGCAGCAGCGGCTCTATAAGGATGTGCTGGATGCGGCAGGTGACCGGCCGGTCATCTTCCGCACCGTCGACATCGGCGGGGACAAGGCGCTGCCCTATATGCAGCGCGAGGATGACGAGCATGAGGATAATCCGGCGATGGGCTGGCGCGCGCTGCGGCTGGCGCTGGATCGCGACGGATTGATGAAGGCGCAGGCGCGCGCCCTGCTGGAGGCGGCGGCGGGCAAGATCCTCTACGTCATGTTCCCGATGGTGTCGGAGCCGTGGGAATATGAGGAAGCGCGCGCGCTGGTCGAGCATCAGCGCGAATGGCTGCTGGCGCGCAAGAAGAAGCTACCGATCGCGGTGCGATACGGCGCGATGCTGGAAGTGCCGGCGCTGGCCGAAGTGCTGGACATATTGTTGCCGCGCGTCGATTTTCTATCGATCGGGACCAACGACCTGACGCAATTCCTGTTCGCGGCCGACCGCGCGCATCCCAAGCTCGCCGAACGCTATGACTGGCTGAGCATCGCGATCCTACGCTTCCTCGACCGGGTGGTGCGGACATGCCAGGCGCATAGCGTGCCCGTGGGCGTGTGCGGCGAAATGGGCGGGCGGACGCTGGAGGCGATGGCGCTGATCGGCCTTGGCATCCGGCGGCTGTCGATCACTCCCGCGTCGGTCGGGCCGGTCAAGGCAATGATCCGCGCGATCGATGCGAGTGAAGTGCAGGCGTTGATGCGCGAGCTGCTCGACACGGGCGAGCGCGACATTCGCGCGCGGCTGACGCAATGGGCGGAGGATCGGCATATCGAGCTGGGATGAAGGCGAAAGTGACGAAAAGAGGCGTGCCCCGCCGTTGACAACGCCCGTCCCACAGTGAGACAAGGCCTCACTCTAAGGTCGCGGAGCAGCATGGCAGACGAAATGGAATTGGAGCCGGGCGCAGGTAGCGTACCGGATACGCAGCCCGATACACCCGGCGCGAAATTGCGCGTCGCGCGCGAAGCGATGGGGCTGTCCTTGTCCGATATTGCGACGCGCACCCGGATCGCCCAGCGTCAGCTCGAAGCGGTCGAGCGCGACGATTATGCCGCCTTGCCCGGCATTCCCTATGCGGTCGGCTTTGCGCGGGCCTATGCCCGTGCTGTCGGGCTGGACGAAGTGGCGATCGCTGCGCAGGTGCGCCAGGGCGTGCATGGTGCCGATCTCAATGCCAATCGCTACGAGATGTTCGAACCCGCCGATCCGGCGCGCGTGCCGTCGCGCACGCTGGCCTGGACGGCGGCGGCTATCGTGATCCTGCTGGTGGCCGCCTTTACCATCTGGCGGATGCAGATTTTTACGCCGCCGACGAGCGAGGAGGTCGCCGCCCGCGAACAGGTTGCCCCGACCGCAACAGCGCCGCCCGTGGTGGCTGCTCCCGCGTCGCAGCCGGTCGTGTTCACTGCGGTCGATGATGTGTGGCTGCGCATCTATGACGAGGCGGGCGAGCGATTGAAGGACGGGTTGATGAAGAAGGGGGATACCTTCTCCCTACCGCCCGATGCGCGTAATCCGATGATCCTGACGGGGCGCCCGCAGGCTTTGTCTGTCACCGTAGGGGGCAAGGCCGTGCCGCCGCTGGGCGAGGCTGATCGCACCATTGCCGATGTGCCCGTGAGCGCCGAAGCGCTGCTGGCGCGCGGCACGGCGGCCGCCACCACGCCTGCCGCGACCGCGCCCGCTGCCCGGCCAGCCCCGCAACGGCGCGTGTCGCGCCCGGCGGCGCGACCCGCCGCAAGCGATGCGGACATGGGCGCAACATCGGCCCCTGCCGCGCCGCCCGCGCCGGCGGCACCATCGGGCAGTGGCGCCGCGACGCCCGAATAACCATGCACGTCGCGCTTTACCGCGCGGAATAACGGCTTATGGTTAAAGCGTAAGAGTTAGTCGGGGAACATCATGCGTCACGTCCTATTCGCGACATCTGCCATGGCGTGGAGCGCGCCGTTGCTGCTGGCGCTCGCGCCGCCGGTGTCGGCGCAAACGGTGGAAGGCCGGGTCGATCGGCTGGAAAAGGAAATGCGCGCGGTGCAGCGCAAGGTGTTTCCCGCCGGAACGCCGATCGAGGCGCAGATCACCCGGCCGACAACGCCGACGATAGCGCCGGGATCGCCGTCTTCCTCGCCGATTTCCGACCTGACCGCGCGGGTGGGCGCGTTGGAATCGCAGCTCTCGT
Source organism: Sphingobium sp. MK2 (assembly GCF_040170545.1). NCBI lineage: Bacteria > Pseudomonadati > Pseudomonadota > Alphaproteobacteria > Sphingomonadales > Sphingobiaceae > Sphingobium > Sphingobium sp. MK2. Next base: position 6,967 of record NZ_JAZDXA010000046.1, on the reverse strand, counting down.
CGATCACCGGGCAGGTCGAGGAAAATAGCTTCAAGCTCAAGCAGTTGGAAGACGCCTTCAATCGCTACAAGGCGGATACCGACGCGCGCCTTGTCCCGGCCGAAGTGCCGGTGGCAACCCGGCCAACCGTCGCTGCGCCGGTTGCAGCAGACCCGACTCCTGTCACCGCCAAGCCTGCTGCCGCTGCGCCCAAGCCCGTCGCGGCCGCACCCGTCAGCGAGGCGCGCAAGACGGCGGTCGCTGCGATCGAGCGGCCCGATACGGGCGACGCGGCAATGGACGCCTACACCTATGGCTATCGCCTGTGGGACGCCAAATTTTATCCCGAAGCGCAGGCGCAGTTGAAGGCGACGGTCGATAAATATGGCAGCGCGTCGGTGGCCAGCCGCGCCGCGAATTTGCTGGGCCGCGCCTATCTCGACGATGGCAAGCCCGCGCTCGCCTCAGTCGCCTTTTATGAAAATTATCAGAAGCGCCCGCGTGGCGATCGCGCGGCCGACAGTCTCGCTTATCTGGGCGAAGCGCTGATCCAGCTTAAAAAGCCCGCCGATGCCTGCAAAGTCTATGCGGAGCTGGAACAGGTCTATGGCGAAAGCCTCTCGTCCAGCCTGCGCGGCATGATGGCGCAGGGACGCACCAAGGCGAAGTGCAACTGAATGAGGACGGCCTGATCGCCGCGACGCAGGCGATCATTGGAACGACGCAGGGGCAGCGTTTCGGTGTCGCCGTGTCGGGCGGGCCGGACAGCATGGCGTTATTGGCGCTGGCGGCGCGCGCCTTTGTCGGCCAGGTGGCGGCAGTGACGATGGATCATGGGCTGCGCACGGCATCGGCGGATGAAGCGGCGATGGTCGCGGGCTGGTGCGCGTCGCGGGCGATTTCTCACGCCATTGTGCAGCCGGATGCGCCGGTCAGCGGCAATGTGCAGGGCTGGGCACGGGCGCAGCGCTATGCCGCGATCGAACGGTGGCGGGTCGCGCAGGGGATCGACTGGATCATGACCGCGCATCATGCCGACGATCAGTTGGAAACCCTGCTGATGCGGCTCAACCGGGGATCGGGGGTTGCGGGACTGGCCGGGGTGCGGGCGCGGTCGGGGCGGGTGATCCGGCCGCTGCTGGCGGCGCGCAAGGCGGCGTTGCTGGACTTTGCGCGGGCGCAGGCGCTGCCCTATGTCGATGATCCGTCCAACAGCGATGCGCGGTTCGACCGGGCGGCGTTGCGGACGGCGCTGGCCGATGTGGACTGGCTCGACGCGATCGCGGCGGGGCGCAGCGCCGCAGCGCTGGCGGAAGCGGAAGCCGCTCTTGGCTGGAGCGTGGGCGAACTGGTGGCGCGCCATGTCCGCGCCGGGGAAGACGGCGCGACGCTCGATCGCACCGACTTGCCGCGCGAATATCTGCGGCGATTGGTATTGGCGATGCTGGCACAGGTCGGCGCGGACATGATGCCGCGCGGCGACACGATCGACCGGGCGATCGGCATGGCGCAGGCAGGCGGGCAGGCGAGTCTGGGGGATTGGCTGCTGTCTGGGGGCGTCATCTGGCGGCTCTATCGCGCGCCCTGTCGACGCTCGAACCGCCCATAAGGAAAAGTTCCGCAATTGGCCTTAAGTGCGCCACGCTTTACCTTTTTATTGCACTGCAATGACCTTTTCATGACCGTGCTTAGGGGTAATCCTGCATCTGTTTTTAGCGGGGAATCGTCATGGTGGAATTTGCAGCACTGACTTACGGCCTGTTGGCGAGTATCATTCTTTCGGCGGCGCAGCGGAACCGCAGGGTAGCCCGTCCGCACCCGCCGTTGCTGCTCTATGCCGGTTATCTGCTCTGCGGCCTGTCCGGCGGGCTTGCGCTCGCGCTGACCTATATGGTTGCGACCTTTTTGATCGGCATTTGACAAGGTCCGGCGCGCTTGCGCTTTTGCGGATGCGCCCTATCTTGGCGGGTGAAAGAGAGTGCAGATGAACGACGAGAAAGACCCGCAGACCAATCCCTGGATGAAGAGCGCCATGATATGGGCCGGGGTGATCGTCGCCCTGCTGCTGTTCGTGTCGATGTTCGAACGGCCGACTGGGGCCGGTGGCAGCGAGATCGCCTATTCCGAATTCCGCGCCAAGGTGCAGGAAGGCCAGGTCAAGGACGTCGCCATCGCGCCGGACAAGATCACCGGAACTTTGGCCAACGGCGACCGCTTTGCGACGCTGCCTGTGGCCGATCCGGCGCTGACCGGCTTGCTCGACCAGAATGGTGTCAAATATTCAGGCCAGGCCGAAGCGCAGCCAAGCTTCTGGATGATCCTCGTCTATCAATCCCTGCCGTTCCTGCTGATCCTGGGCATCGCTTTCTTCGTGCTGCGCCAGATGCAAAAGGGTGGCGGCGCGGGCGGCGCGATGGGCTTTGGCAAGTCCAAGGCCAAGCTGCTGACCGAAAAGCATGGCAAAGTCACCTTCCAGGACGTCGCGGGCATCGATGAAGCGCGCGAGGAATTGGAGGAAATCGTCGAGTTCCTTAAAGACCCGACCAAGTTCGCGCGTCTGGGCGGCAAAATCCCCAAGGGCGCGTTGCTGGTCGGTTCGCCCGGCACCGGCAAGACGCTGCTGGCGCGCGCGATCGCGGGCGAGGCGGGCGTGCCTTTCTTCACCATCTCCGGCTCCGACTTTGTCGAGATGTTCGTCGGCGTCGGCGCAAGCCGTGTGCGCGACATGTTCGAACAGGCGAAGAAGAATGCGCCCTGCATCGTTTTCATCGATGAAATCGACGCGGTCGGTCGCCATCGTGGCGCGGGTCTGGGCAATGGCAATGACGAGCGCGAGCAGACGCTGAACCAGTTGCTGGTGGAAATGGACGGGTTCGAGGCCAATGAGGGCATCATCATCGTCGCAGCGACCAACCGCCCCGACGTGCTGGACCCCGCGCTGCTGCGGCCGGGCCGCTTCGACCGTCAGGTCGTGGTGCCCCGTCCCGATATCGAGGGTCGCGAGAAGATCCTGGCCGTGCATATGAAGAAGGTGCCGTTGGCGCCCGACGTCGAGCCGCGCACCATTGCGCGTGGCACGCCCGGCTTCTCCGGCGCGGACCTCGCCAACCTGGTCAACGAAGCGGCGCTGATGGCGGCGCGGCGGGGCAAGCGGCTGGTCGCCATGTCCGAGTTCGAAGCAGCCAAGGACAAGGTGATGATGGGGGCTGAACGCCGCTCCATGGTCATGACCGATGATGAGAAGAAGATGACCGCCTATCATGAGGCCGGCCATGCGATCATCGCCGTGCATGAACCGGCGTCGGACCCGATCCACAAGGCGACAATCATTCCGCGCGGCCGCGCGCTGGGCATGGTGATGCGCCTGCCCGAACGCGACAGCTACAGCTATCACCGCGACAAGATGCACGCGAACATGGCCGTCGCCATGGGCGGCCGCGTCGCCGAGGAAATCATCTTCGGTTATGACAAGGTGTCGAGCGGCGCATCGGGCGACATCCAGTACGCCACCAAGCTGGCCCGCGACATGGTCACGCAATGGGGGATGTCCGACAAGCTGGGGCCGCTGCAATATGAAGAGCAGCAGGGCGAGACCTTCCTGGGCTATTCGCAAAGCCAGCGTGTGCATATGTCGGACGAGACCGCCAAGCTGATCGACGCGGAAATCCGTGGGCTGGTGGAGCAGGGCTATGCCCGTGCGCAGGAATTGCTGACGGGCCATGAGGACCAGCTGCATCTGCTGGCCAATGCGCTGCTGGAATATGAAACGCTGAGCGGCGACGAGATCAAGGCTTTGCTCGAAAAGGGTGAGATCACCCGCGACGACGGGACCACGATCAAGCCCTCGGTCATTCCGGCGGCGGGATCGTCCATCCCCAAGACGCGCAAGCGCAAGGGACCGTTCGGCGATCCGTCTCCTGCCGGGGCGTAAGAATGGTGAAAGGTTGAAAAAGGAGGCGCTACCGCAAGGTGGCGCCTTTTTTGGTGTTGATTGGGGGAGGGAGATTATGGAGGCGTTCGGTAGCGTCTATGCGCGGTTGCGCGAGATCATGCTGGACAATGCGCCGGGGCAGGTGGTGGCGAAGGACGAGACGGGCGACCTGATCGTGCGGACCTCCCTCCTCGATCCCAAGACCGGGCAGCCCGGCTGGTTCGGGACGGTGACGGTCAAGAAGAGCTATGTCGCCTATCATCTGATGCCGCTTTATGGCGATCTGGCGCTGTCGGAGAGTGTGTCGCCTGCGTTGGCCAAAAGGCGGCAGGGCAAGACCTGCTTCAACTTCAAGGCGGTGGATGAAGGCCTGTTCACCGAACTGGCGCAATTGACGCGCAGGGCGGCGGGTCTGTAGCGCCGCGCGCCGCACAACGTGCCGCACCCTACGAAAAAGGGCGGTGCCCGAAAGGGAACCGCCCGATATTCGTCCAGCCGAAGCTGGAACGCTGTGCCCCGCAGGAAGCGGGGCGCACCGATTACTTGAGTTCGACGGTCGCGCCGGCTTCTTCAAGCTGCTTCTTGACCTTCTCGGCTTCGTCCTTGCTGACGCCTTCCTTGACGGCCTTCGGCGCGGATTCGACCAGCGTCTTGGCTTCGGTCAGGCCCAGGCCGGTGATGGCGCGGACTTCCTTGATGACGTTGATCTTCTTGCCACCGTCGCCGGTCAGGATGACGTCGAATTCGGTCTGCTCTTCAACAGCGGCGGCGGCGGGGCCAGCGGCCGGGCCAGCGACGGCGACGGCAGCAGCGGCGCTAACGCCCCACTTTTCTTCCAGAGCCTTCGACAGTTCGGCGGCTTCGAGGACGGTGAGGGCCGAGAGCTGGTCGACCAGTGCGTTGATGTCTGCCATGTATATTATTCCTTACTTTGGGGCAGCGTGCCCCGTCAGATGATGAGTCAAACGAAAAGGGGGAGGGGGCAGCCTTATGCCGCTTCCTTCTCCGCATAGGCGTTGAAGACCCGCGCAAGCTGCGCTGCCGGTGCCTGGGTGACGGTTGCGAGCTTGGTAGCAGGAGCGACCAGAAGGCCGACCAGCTTTGCGCGCAGTTCATCCAGCGACGGCATCGATGCGAGCGCCTTGACGCCCTCTGCATCGAGCAGCACTCCGCCCATCGCGCCGCCAACGATTTCGATCTTGTCGTTGGTCTTTGCGAATTCGACTGCAACCTTGGCGGCTGCAACCGGATCGGCCGAGGTGGCGAGGCCGACGGGGCCGGTCAGCAATGCGCTGAGGCCGGTATAGTCGGTGCCATCAAGGGCGATACGAGCGAGGCGGTTCTTCGTAACCTTGTAGGTCGCGCCCGCTTCCCGCATCTTCTGGCGCAAAACCGTCGACTGGGCGACGGTCATGCCGAGGTTGCGGGTCACAACGACCACGCCAACTTCTGCCAGCTCTGCGTTCAGCGCGGAAACGACCTCAGCTTTCTGATTACGATCCATGCCATTCTCCACTTTCTGTTCGCCGGAAATCCGACGAACGCTTGAAACCCGTGGGGTAAGCCACGGGGCACTAAGTCCGAAGGGGAGAGATCGACTGGCCCGCGTCCGTTTGACTGGAACAGGCAGACCCGAATCGGGCGAATCGCCCGTTCGGTAAAGAACTTTTCCCCGTCTAGGCTGGACATTAAGAAGGGCATATTCCCTTCACCAACTGTCTCGGACGGAAGGCCGACGGCATTGCTGCCCCGGTCTGCTGCCGCGCCCTTACAGAGTCGGGGCGGCGATGTCACGTGGATTCTGGCGCGGGTTGGTGGAGCGTGGGCGGCGCTGTGGGTCACAGTAGCGCGCCAGCGTCGAAGTATACACCGTCGTCGGGGTGCGCCGACGCAAAATGGGGAAAAATGGGGTGACGAGGTAATGGCAAAGTCGGCGTGAGGCCATGAATGGGTAAGCCAGACGCGCCTGTCACGCGCCTGTCGGGTCACAACCAGGTCATCATGACGCGCCCGTGTGGCGCTCCGGTATGGGCGGGGTGGGCAGGTGAGGGAAGACGCGGCAGGCTTGTCCATCTATGAGGATAAACCAGAGAAATTCCTACTTTGGAAGGTGGCGAATGCTATCCTCTGCTGGAAGAGCATAGCTGTCATGAGGTGGGATAAGGCGATGGCCGCTCATCGGGACAAGCAGCCGGTTCGCGCTTGTCGATTATCAACACTATCATTGCGCCATGAAGTTATCACGGCCCCCGAAGGTGTGTAATCGAACGGAGCCGAGGGGGATTGAAGGCTATGGCAATTTTTGCCATATGAGAATGATCGGAGGTATCTGCCAATGGCTACGATGAATGTTTCTCTGCCCGAACCCATGCGGGACTATGTGCAGAACCGTATCGACAGCGGCCAATATGCCAGCGTCAGCGACTATGTGCGCGACCTGATCCGCCGCGACCAAAGCATGATCGTGAATGAAGAACGCTGGCTGAAGGAACTCGATGCGTCGATTGACGAAAGCCTTCAGGAGATGAAGGCCGGTGGCGGTCATGATCTTGATGAAGTGTGCGACACGATCATTGCCGACATCCAGAAAAGCGCGAGCGGTGCATCGCATCAATGAAGGTCACGCTGTCCTCAAGAGCTAGGCGCGATATCGAGGGCATTCAAAACTATATCGGGAAAGACAACCCCACGCGCGCGATCTCGTTCGTCGGCGAACTGCGCGCGACCGCGAAACATATAGGCGAAATGCCGCGCGCCTTCCCGCTGGTCCCGCGCTACGAACACTATGGGATCAGGCGCCGGTCTCACAAGGGATATGGGATCCTCTATTCTGTTGAGCCGGACCGCATCTTCGTCCACCGGATCATCGGGCCAGGACAGGATCACGACGCTGCGTTGCAACTAAACTAAGTGCGCGTCGACCGTCGCCGACTGACGGCACACCTGATTGTCGGCCATCGCATCGGTTGATGGCTTGGATGGGTGATGGGGTGGACGCCCCCCGACGGCATCGATGTGCGAAAGTGGAGGTGTTGAACACCACTTGAGGGAGGCGTC
>NZ_JAZDXA010000005.1:0-21348 GCF_040170545.1 Sphingobium sp. MK2 | reverse complement strand
AGATCGCGCCACGGACTGCCCGTGCGGACAATCCACAGCACCGCCTCTAGGAACAGCCGGTTATCTCTCCCGCTGCGTCCCGGGTCCGACGGCTTGCCCAGGCAGTGAGGCTCAAGCTTCGCCCACTGGGCGTCGATCAATACAAAGCGTTCCATCACAAGGGGGAATCACATCTGCGGATAAATGGGAATCCTAAATCCCCACAAACCTTAAGCCGCCTCTTCGTCCTGCCGAAGCCGCCGCAGCCTGGGCGGGGTCGCCATCTGAGCGGCTTCCTTGATGCCGATACGCAAATCCTCGCGGGTCTGGTGAATGGAGGCAATGACGGGCCCCATGGCGACGCCCAGATCGACCAGCGCGGTTTCGGCCAGTTGCAGCGAACTTTCCAATGTTTCCGGGACCGCATCGCTGGCGCCGACGCGATAAAGCTGCGCGGCATGGTCGGTATCGCGGGCGCGGGCGATGATCGGCAGGTCGGGCACCCAGCCCCGCACCCGCTGGGTCACGCGCACGGACAGCACTGGGTCGTCCATGGTCAGGATCAGCGCACGGGCATGGCCCAGTCGCAGCTTGTCCAGCATCTCAACCCGCGACACATCGCCGAACAATATGGGATAGCCCGCGCGCCGTGCGTCGGCGACAACATCGGGGTCGGATTCCACGACGATGAAGCGCTGCTTATGGATCTTGAGCAAATCGCACACCATGCGCCCGACCCGACCGAAGCCGATGACGACCGCGGCCGCTTCGGCATGTTCCTCGGTCGCATCGACGCGATCCTCGCCAAGCGCCATTTCCAGTCGCCGGGCAACGTCATGGCCGATCCGCGCCAGCAGAGGCGTGATCGTCAGGCCGATGGCGGTCACGATCTGCCAGAAGGCGGCGGTGGACGGCAGGATCAGTTGCGCCGCCGCCGCAGTGGACAGCACGATCAAAGTGGTTTCCGACGGGCTGGACATCAAGACGCCGACTTCCAGTGCCGTGCCTTTGCGCGCGCCGGAGAAATAGAGGAGCGCGGATGTCACCAACGTCTTGGCAAAGACAACGCCCACCACCGCTAATAGCAAGCTTTGCCAGTTTGCGAGAATGACCCGCAGATCGAGGCTCATCCCCACAGTGATGAGAAACACGCCGAGCGCCAGCCCCTTGAACGGCGCGGTCATCACTTCGACCTCGCCATGATAATCGGTTTCGGCGATCAGCAAACCGGCGAGCAGCGCGCCGACGATCGGCGACAGGCCCGCAATAGAGGTGGCAAGGCTGGATACGATGACGACCAACAGGCTGGCGGCGAGGAAGACTTCGGGGCTTTTGGTCCTTGCGGCCTGACTGAACACATGGGGCAGAAGAAAGCGGCCCATCACCAGCATGAAAGCGATGGTAATGCCACCGCGCAGCAACGTACCGCCCATCGCAGCCCATGCCCCGTCAGGACTGGCGGCGACGGAAGGGGCCAGGGCACCTAGCATGAAGATGATCGGGACCAGGGCCAGATCTTCGAACAAGAGCATTGAAAAGGCCGCGCGACCGACCGCGCTCTGCGTGCCGACCATGGGCAGAACGACTGCCGTGGACGAAAGGGCGAGGGCAAGGCCCAGTCCGATCGCACCTGCCGTCGGCTGCCCAAGCAGATACAGGCCGGCCGCGATGAGCATCGCGCTCAAGATCAGTTCCGCAGCACCGACGCCGAAAACCTGTGTTCGCATGGTCCATAATCGGCGGAAACTCAGTTCCAGTCCGATCGAAAACAGCAGCAATATGACGCCCAACTCGGCGAACGGCTCAATCGCCTCCTGATTCGAGATCGTCACATGATAGAGCCAGGGATATTGCCCGACGAGCGCGCCAAGGCCGGACGGTCCTACCGCCAGCCCGACGAGAATGAAGCCGATGACCGGACTGATGCGAAAGCGGGAAAAGCCGGGAATGACCAACCCTGCCGCGCCGAGAATGACGAGGGAGTCGCTAAAACTGTGGGGATTTATTGCACCGATCATGTGCCTACCATTGCGCCAAGTCAGCGCAATATCCAGTCATTTGGTTGAAAAATCTCGATGCGGCGCGACGTCACCCGTTTCCAGGCTCAATAGGTCTCACCACCGCAGGATATTCTGCCCGTGCCGCGATTGTCGATCGTACAGGCGGGCTTGCCGTTCACTGCAACATCGCCTGATCCCGTGGCGACGATCCTGGCGCTTACCTCGCCAGTCAAGGTAACGCTGCCCGGCCCATCATTGGAGATGCCTGCCTGTCGCGCCCGCAGCCCTCCTGCCGCGACCTCGCCTGGACCATTGACGCGGATATTGGCGACCCCTGCGCGACCGGCCAGTGTCATCCGGCCACCACCCGACAAGGCGGCGTCGAGGCGATCCAGTGCCACGTCCGTAACGTGCACATCGCCATTGCCGCCCAACATGATCTGCCCCTGCAATCCTTTCATCCGGTCGACTGTTACGGACCCGCCGCCGGTCAACATGATCCGTTCGACCATGCCGGTGGATAGCCGCAAGGTTGCCGAACCGCCGCTCCGTTCGCCCGACCGGGGACGCGCCATGGTGACGATGAGCAATCGGCCCGAAACATCGACCTTTAATCGATCAAGTGCCGCTTGATCGCCCTCCGCCCGTGCCGACGCGCCGCTGCCGGTCGTTATGACGACAGTGACGGGCGCATCCGCACGGATCGCATCGAAGCTGGTTATGGTGAAGCCGCGCGTCGCCGCCTGTGCGGGCGGTGCGATCAACAGTAGAGCCAGCGTCAGGGTGCGCAGCGCGCTTCGCCCGGTCCCATACTGTTGATCGTGCATTGCGCCTTGCCTTTCACTCTTACATCCCCCGCGCCCGTGATCTTGATAGCCACCCGGCCGTCCGACGCAATGTCGATATCCCCCGCGCCCAATGTTTCGATATCGGCGGCTCCGACCTTCAGGTCTTTACCGTCTATGTCGCCGGCACCTGTGGTCGACAGCTTCGCGCTCTCGGCCATGCCAGCGACCTTGATCGATCCGGCTCCGGTCATGTCAGCCGTCAAACGGCCGACATTGATATTGTCAGCACGAAAATCCCCCGCGCCCGTTAGGGACAGTTTCAACGCCTCGCCCTCGACCCGGTCGATGGAGAAATCGCCCGCGCCCGTCAGCGCGACAGAAGAGATAGCGGGCATAGTGACGAAAATTTTCACACTCTTGCTTCTGTCCTTACGGCCCCAATTCCAGATGCCTTTGGACTTGCGGCCGATGACCAGCTTGTCGCCCTTGACCGCAATGTCGAGGTCAGCGACCGCTGCGGCTTCGCCCTCCGCGCGAACGTTAAAGGGCGTACCGATCGTCACTGACACATCGTCTGGCCCTGTCGCATCTATTGCCGCAAAATCCTTAAGCGCTGCCCATTGCTGCGCGCTCGTTCGCGCGGATTCCTCAGCGGCAGACGGATCGGCGGAGCAGGCGGTCATGGCGGGTGCAAGACCAATAAGCAGGACAGTGCAGAGGCGGAAGGCGCGGGACATTGCAATCTCCATTACTGTATTGCTTTAATAATACACATTAACGCTAGCGGTTCCACCCCCCCTTGTTCGTATAAGCAGTTAGGGCAAGATAGGCCCCAACCGTCTTGGAGTTTCCATCATGCGTGCGCTTGTATCCGCCCTCCCGCTTCTTTCGCTGGCGTTGTCCGCGCCGGTGCTGGCGCAGGAGGATGGGGCGGCCTGGTGGGCGCATGTGCAGATATTGGCCGACGATGCGATGGAGGGGCGAGGGACCGGCACACCGGGTTATGACCGCGCCGCGGACTATGTCATCGGCCAGTTCAAGGCGCTGGGCCTCAAGCCCGCAGGGGTGGATGGCTACAAGCAGCCGGTCGATTTCGTTGAGCAGCGAATCCAGTCCGACCGCAGCAGCGCGGCGCTGGTCGGGCCACAGGGGGACGTGCCGCTGGCGGTGCCGGGCGACCTTATCTTCTCCGGCGGCGGCGGCCCGGTTCCGGAAAGCATTGATGCGCCGATGGTGTTCGCGGGCTATGGCCTGCATCTGCCCGAAGTCGGCCATGACGATTTTGCCGGGCTGGACCTTAAAGGCAAGATCGTGGTCGTCCTGTCGGGCGGGCCGACGACGATTTCGGGGGCGCTCAAATCCCATGCCCGGTCAGAGCGCGCGCAATGGCTCGCGGCGCAGGGGGCGGTCGGCATGATCATGCTGGTCACGCCGAAGCAGGTGGAGATACCCTGGACGCGACGCATCGCCCTGGCTGGGGCACCCGCTCTCTATTATCGCGATGCGGCGCTCCGCGAAACGCGCATGCCGTTTCTGGGCGCGCAGCTTGATCCCGCCAAGTCGGCAGCCCTTTTCGCCGGATCGGGGCAGGATTTTGCCGCCATTGCCGCCGCCGCCGATGCGTCCGCGCCGGTCGCCTCCTTTCCGCTTGCCGTGCGGCTCAAGGCACAGGTTGCCGCTACCCGGCGCGACCTTTCGTCGCCTAATCTGATCGCTATCCTGCCCGGCAGCGACCCGAAATTGCGCAATGAATATGTCGTTATGTCCGCGCATCTCGACGGCTATGGCATTGGTACGCCGATGAAGGGCGACGCCATCTATAATGGCGCGTTCGATAATGCGTCGGGCGTGGCCAGCCTGCTGGAAATCGCCAAAGCGCTCAAGGCCAGCAAGGTGAAGCCCAAACGCTCGATCCTCTTTGCTATGGTCACGGCGGAGGAGAAAGGCCTGCTTGGATCACGCTATTTCGCGCGGCGACCGACCGTGCCGCAGAAGAGCATCGTCGCGAACCTCAATTTCGATATGGCGCTGCCGATCTTCCCGCTGACCAGTGTGACGCCGGTCGGATATGACCAAAGCTCGCTGGGGGGCGTGGCGCAGGCGGTGAGCGCCGCGATGAATCTGCCGATCACGCCCGATCCTTTCCCGGACCGCAACGTCTTCATCCGTTCCGATCAATATGCCTTCATCCGTGAAGGCATTCCCGCGCTCTTCTTCAAATATGGCTTCAAAGCGGGCACGCCCGAAGCCGAAACGGAGAAAGCCTGGCGCGCGAACCTCTATCATTCGCCCTTCGACGATCTGAACCAGCCGGTGATGCCCGCCGAAACGGCGAAGCTGAACGCCTATGTGACGGCCGTGACGTTGCAGGTGGCGAACGCGGCGGAGCGGCCGACCTGGAATGAGAATAGCTTCTTCAAGCGGTTCGCGAAATAGGGTGCCGGGGGGATGACCTCCCCCCAGCGATAGACTTTACTTCTGGAAACCGGCGATGATCTTGAGTTCGACCGCATCGCCGACTACGGGCACGGCATAGCCAAGGCCAAAGTCGCTGCGCTTGATTGATCCGGTGGCGACGAAGCCGACATTTTCCTGCTTGTTCATCGGGTTGGCACCCGCGCCGTAAAATTCGGCATCCAACGTTACCGGCTTGGTGATATCCTTGATCGTGAGGTTGCCAGTGATGGTTGCGCCGGTGCCCTCTGCCTTGACGCTGGTGGACACAAATTTGGCGGTCGGGAATTTGGCGACATCGAAGAAGTCGGCCTTGAGCAGATGCTCGTCCAGCTTGGTCACGCCGGTCTTGAGGTTGGCGATCGGGATTTCGATGCTGACGGTAGAGGCGGATGGGTTCGCCTTGTCGAGGGTCAGCGTGCCGGTCGGTTCGGCAAAGATGCCGACATTATTTGTGAAGCCCATATGATCATAGGCAAAGACGACCTGGGTATGGCCACCATCGACCTTGTAGCTGCCACCGCTGACCTTCGCGACATCCTTCGCGCCTGGTACGCCCGTGGGGGCTTGCGCAATGACCATGCTGCCACCGGCAATGGCGACGAGGGCGGCGGCGGGAATGAGATATTTCTTCATGGGGAAGACTCCAGAAACGATCAAGGGACGCCACCACAATAGGTCGCGGTCATAACAAGTTCCAGAGTCGTAACAGGAAACGGTCCGTTCGACATAACCATGTCTTGCCGACGGACGGTGATGGCCATAGGCTGTTCATGCGGCACCATAGCGATGACCATTAAATCAACGCATGGCGTCCTTGCCCGCGCGGCCGACCGACTCGATATCGCGGCCGACGCCCTGCACCGTATTGCAGGCTGAAAGCACCAGGAGAAATCCGCTCATCAACAGGCACAGTGCCGGGCGCATCATGTCATCACTCCAATTTTACCGTCATCCTCCTCTATCGCCAGGCATCGGCGGCGGGAAGAGCTATTGCGCAGGTCATCGCCCGCGTCCGCTTGACAGCAGCGGCCTTCAATGCCAATGGCCGCTTCCTCCTTGCAGGGGGCGCGTAGCTCAGTGGTAGAGCACACCCTTCACACGGGTGGGGTCGCAGGTTCAATCCCTGCCGCGCCCACCATGGCTTTGACGCTATGACAGGACAGATTATTTCCCGGCATTGATCTTTTGATACGCGGCTTTAATCCTGCCGTCCTGATCCGGCGCGTGCGCGCGTCGAGCCCGAAAGGATGTCGATGCCCTCTTATCTGAAAGCCGGTGCCGCGCTTGGCGCGTTGTTGGTGAGTTCCGCTGTTGGCGTGCAGGCGCAGGAAAAGCTGACGCTGGAACGGGTGTTCGCGAGCCCCGATCTTGCCGGGCCACAACCGCGCGCGCTTACATTGTCGCCCGATGGAAAGCTGGTAACCTTGCTCAAGCCGCGCGCGGACGAGAAGGAGCGGCTCGACCTGTGGGCGATCGACACCGCCACCGGCGCGGAGCGGATGCTGGTCGATTCGAAGAAGACCGGCAGCGGCGCGGCGCTGAGCGAAGCGGAAAAGATGCAGCGCGAGCGGGATCGCAGCGTCGCGGGCAGCACCGGCATCACCAGCTATGACTGGTCGTCCGATGGCAAGACCATCCTCGTGCCCGTCGATGGCGACCTCTATCTCGCTGCGCTGGATGGCCAGGTGACACGCTTGACCGACACGCCCGATGGCGAGCTGAACGGCGTGGTCAGTCCCAAGGGGCGCTTCGTATCCTTCGTGCGCGGCGGCAACCTGTTCGTGCAGCCGATCGGCGGCGCGGAACGGCAGATCACGCAGGGCGCGAGCGATACGGTCAACTGGGGCGTGGCCGAGTTCGTCGCGCAGGAGGAAATGGACCGGCGCACGGGCTATTGGTGGTCGCCCGACGAGGCGATGATCGCGGTGGCGCGGGTCGATGAAGGCCCGGTCGGCATCGTCACCCGCACCGCGATCGGCGGGGAGGGGACCAAGGTTTATCAGCAACGCTATCCGGCGGCAGGCACGCCCAATGCGCTTGTCGACCTTTATGTGATGAAGCCGGATGGATCGGGCCAGGTGCAGGTCGATCTCGGCCCGGATCGCGACATCTATCTGGCGCGGGTCAACTGGTCGAAGGATGGCCGCACCCTCTATGTCCAGCGCGAAAGCCGCGACCAGAAGCGGCTCGATCTGCTGGCGGTCGATCCCGCGACCGGCAAGGGCCGGGTGATCCTTACGGAAACGGCGAAAAGTTGGGTCAACCTCTCCAACAATTTCCGGCCACTGGCCGACGGGAGTTTCCTGTGGTGGTCGGAAAAGACCGGCCATGGGCATCTGTATCATGTGCATGAAGGTAAATGGACGGCGCTGACCAGCGGCAAGTGGGACGTGCGCGACGTGGTGGGCGTGGATGAGGGCAAAGCCCTCGTCTATTTCACCGGCAATCGCGAAACGCCGCTGGAGCAGCAGCTTTATGTCGCGCCGCTGAAAAAGACCGGCGCGGCGCGGGCCTTGACGCGCAGTGGCTGGTGGAACGATGCGGTGATGGACGGCAAGGCCAGCCGGATCGTCGTCAGCCGTCAGAATAGCGACCAGCCAAAACAGGTCTATCTGGCTGACAATAAAGGCAAGCAGTTGCAATGGTTGTCGGAAAATGCGCTGACGGGCAGCCATCCTTATGCGCCCTATGTCGCCAGCCATGTGAAGACGACATTCGGCACGGTGAAGGCGGCGGACGGCACGACGCTCTATACCAAGATCATGACCCCGCCGATCGAGCAGGGGAAACGCTATCCGGTGTTCATGATCCATTATGGCGGCCCCGGCGGCGGGCGTCAGGTGACCAACAGTTGGAGCGGCGCGCTCAACCAATATCTGGTCGACCGGGGCTGGATCGTCTTTGCGATCGACAATCGCGGGACGCCCGATCGCGGCAAGGCGTTCGAGGACCATCTCTATCGCGCGATGGGCACGGTGGAGGTCGAGGACCAGTTGACCGGCGTAGACTGGCTCAAGGCGCAACCTTTTGTCGATCCAACGCGGATCGCGACCTATGGCTGGTCCTATGGCGGCTATATGTCGCTGAAGCTGCTGGAAAAAGCGCCGGGCGTGTTCGCGGCGGCTGTGGCTGGTGCGCCGGTGACGAAATGGGAACTGTATGACACCCATTATACCGAACGCTATCTGGGCCAGCCGCAGGATACACCCAGCGCTTATCCCGCGTCGGGCGCAGTCGAGGATTCGGTTAAGATTTTCGATCCGCTGCTGCTGATCCACGGCATGTCCGACGATAATGTCGTGTTCGACAATGCCACCGCACTGATGGCGAAGATGCAGGGCGGGGCTGTGCCGTTCGAGATGATGGCCTATCCCGGCCAGACCCATCGCGTCGGCGGGCCGGGCATCAGCGTGCATCTGTGGCGCACGATCGAGGACTTCCTGACCCGCCGCAGGGTTGCGCCTGCGCCATGACAGGCACTTTGCACCCGGAAGATGTCATGCGCCTTCAACAGGCCCTGGAGGCGTTGCAATCCGGGCGGGCCGCTGTCGCCGAACAAATGCTACGGGCGATGGACGTTCAGCTACGTAATCATCCCGATGCGCTGTATATATTCGCGTCCGCGCGCCGCGCCCAAGGCGACATGGCCGGAGCACGCCTGGCGTTCGAAGTTGCGTTGAAAGGGGCAGCGACCCATGCACAGCTTTGGAATGCCTATGGTAACCACCTGCATGACATGAAGGAAGGCGCCGCAGCCATAACAGCGCTGCAGCGAGCAACGGCGCTGCAGCCCCATTATGCGGAAGGTTGGATCAATCTGGCAATCGTAGCGACGGACCAGGCGCGGTTTGCAATTGCAGAAAAAGCGCTAGGGCAAGTGGCACGGATAGCCCCGCAGGATAATCGCATCCTTCATGTGCGGGCTATGTTGGAGCAGGCGCAAGGTCGGCCTGACGCGGCTGCAGAAGCGTATCGGGCCTTGCTCTTGCGAACCCCGTCGGACGTTCGAACATGCTATAATCTCGCTACTGCTTTGCGTGCCGCTGATGATCGTGCAGGCGCGCTCGAAGTTGTGGAACGCGCAATCGGAGGCGGATTGGACATCGCCCAGACGCTCACTTTGCGTGCGCACATTTTGGCCGAACAGGGGCGTGTCGATGAAGCAGTAGTCCAGTATCGCGCTGTGCTACGCCGTTTCCCTGATCATATTGATGCCCAGGATACGCTGGCCAGGCTGTTGCCACAGATCGGACGGGGGAGCGAAACGTTCGACTCTTTGGACCAGGCGATCGAACAGCGGCCACAACATCTCCCACTTCTGATGGCAGCCATTCGCGTTGCCATCGACATTCAGGATCATGAGCGCGCCTTGGCGTTTATAGATCGAGCGCAGCCGCTACTCAGTGATCCCAATCAGTTAGGCGTTGCCCGCATCCGCGCATTGGGTCTGGCCGGACGGCAAAAGGAAGCAATTGATGTGGGCCAAAGCCTTGCCGTGCTCGACCCGGTGCGTGTGGGCCTGCAAGCCAATCTGGCCCAATTGCTCCTAGCGCAGGGCGACCCCAAGCAGGCCCTAGGCCACGCGCTGCTCGCTACCCAATATGCGCCATTGGACCAGACGGGCTGGGCGCTGCTGACGGTCATATGGCGGCTGCTTGGGGATGAGCGTGAGCATTGGTTGGCGGACTATGATCACTATATATGTGAGCGCGATATTGGCACACCCGACGGGTGGAGCGATCAATCGACCTTTCTGGCAGATTTGCGCGAATCACTTGAGCGCTTGCATGTGACGACTGCCCATCCTGCCGATCAAACGTTGCGCGGCGGGACGCAGACACGCGGGGATTTGTTCGATCGGCGCAGTTGCCCCGTTATTATGGCACTCAAGCAGCAATTACGTCGATGCGTACAATCCGTATTGGCAGAATTGCCCGTTGAGGCCGGTCATCCATTTCTGAGTCGGCGTACTGGCGACATCCGATTTTCTGGATCATGGTCCGTCCGCCTCCGCGAGAGCGGCCACCATGTTCAGCACATTCATCCTCAAGGTTGGATTAGCTCGGCTTTCTATGTCGCCGTGCCTGATATTCTACCGACGGACCAGCATCCCAACGCGGGCGCGATCCTGTTCGGCGTACCCGACGAGGCCCTGAACCTGAACGCATTGTTGCCCCGCCGGGTGCTACAGCCGCAGGTCGGTCGGCTCGTACTTTTCCCCTCCTATCTATGGCATGGGACGGCACCTTTTTCGGGATCGCAATCGCGGATCACCGTCGCCTTTGATGCCTTGCCTGCCTGAAATCCCCTATCGCCAGGCGTGAAAAATCGCCCGGCGATAACGCTCCTTGCGGCGGAGCGGCATGGCCCATTTGCGCCAGCCCTCATTATCGAGCGCTTCTGGCAGCACCTGAAAGCGGCTATAGCCGAAGCGGCGGCACATTTCCTGCAGAGCTAGAATGTTGGGTGCCCAGAAATTGGTGGGATCGCCGTCCAGTTCCAGTTCGGTGAACAGCCGCATTGCGGGCACAGGCTCATGACGCAGCGCCGTTACCGTTTCGACCACCAGATGATCGCGGCTCATGGCGGCGGCGGCCTCCAGCGTGCGATAGGGGTCGGGCACATGGTAGAGGACGCCCAGCAACAGCACCATGTCGAACTGGCCTAGTTCCTCTACATTATGCTCCGATACGTCGAGATCAAGCGAGCGCACCTTGGACCCGAAACGGGCATGGGCATGATCGAAGCCGCGCTTGTCGCCCCAGCCCTGGCCCGACCAGCAGAAATGGTCGGTCGCCAGAACCTCCGCCGCGCCGCGTTGCTCGGCCTGAAAAGAGAAGAAACCATCCCAGGCTCCGATATCAAGCACGCGCTTACCCGCAAGCGGCGCGATGAAGATCTGATCGGCTTCTTCCTGCAGCGATGCTAGCGGCTTGATGCCATCGGCGCGGCTGCCGTCGGCGAAGGCGAAGCTGTGAAACCAGCGGTCGGGCAGGGGGGGCAGCAGCTCTGACTGCATCAGTTACGTTCCGATTCAGGAGGATGTTGGAGTAGGGGCTGTTCCGGCGCACGCGATAGGACGCGCGCTATCTGATCGACAAGCCCTTCTTTCTGGACAAATGGCCCAGTATCGCTATGGCGCGCACTCCGCAAGATTTGCTTTGGAGTGGAGAGTCTAGTCATGGGTTACAGGGTCGTCGTCGTAGGTGCCACCGGCAATGTGGGCCGCGAAATGCTGACCATTCTCGCCGAGCGCGAGTTCCCGATTGACGAGATCGCGGCCGTCGCTTCCTCACGTTCGCAGGGGCTGACCATCGATTTCGGCGACAGTGGCAAGACCATCAAATGCCAGAGTATCGAGCATTTCGACTTTACCGGCTGGGACATCGCCCTCTTTGCCGCGGGCAGCGGTCCGACGGCGCAATATGCGCCCAAGGCGGCCGCGGCCGGTTGCGTCGTGATCGACAACAGCTCGCTTTATCGCATGGACCCGGACGTTCCCTTGATCGTGCCGGAAGTGAACCCCGATGCGATCGACGGCTATAAGAAGAAGAACATCATCGCCAACCCCAACTGCTCGACCGCGCAAATGGTCGTGGCGTTGAAGCCGCTGCATGACTTTGCCAAGATCAAGCGCGTCGTCGTCGCGACCTATCAATCGGTGTCGGGCGCGGGCAAGGCGGGCATGGACGAACTGTTCGAACAGAGCCGCAACATCTTCGTCGGCGATCCGGCCGAGGCCAAAAAGTTTACCAAGCAGATCGCCTTCAACGTGATCCCGCATATCGACGTTTTCCTGGACGATGGTTCGACCAAGGAAGAATGGAAGATGGTGGCGGAAACCAAGAAGATCCTCGATCCCAAGATCAAGCTGACCGCGACCTGCGTGCGCGTTCCCGTGTTTGTCGGCCACAGCGAAGCTATCAACATCGAGTTCGAGAACGAGATTTCGGCCAAGGAAGCGCAGGACATATTGCGCGAGGCGCCCGGCATCATGCTGGTCGATAAGCGCGAGGATGGCGGCTACATCACGCCCATCGAATGCGTCGGCGATTTCGCGA
Source organism: Sphingobium sp. MK2 (assembly GCF_040170545.1). Lineage (NCBI taxonomy): Bacteria > Pseudomonadati > Pseudomonadota > Alphaproteobacteria > Sphingomonadales > Sphingobiaceae > Sphingobium > Sphingobium sp. MK2. The sequence continues at coordinate 9,063 of NZ_JAZDXA010000005.1, read as the reverse complement.
CCTTCATCAGCCGCGTGCGCGAGGATTCGACCGTCGACAATGGCATCAACCTGTGGTGCGTCAGCGATAATCTGCGCAAGGGCGCGGCGCTGAACGCAGTGCAGATCGCCGAACTGCTGGGCCGTCGCCACCTCAAAAAGGGCTGATAGCCTGATGATTACCGGCGCTGTCGCTGCCTGGAAGGCCGTTCCAGTCGCGCAGCGCCGGATGATCATCGCTCTGGCCGTGGCGGTCTGCCTGGCCAATATCGCACAGCCCTATCCTGATCTCGCGCCGCTCCAGCATGGGCCGACGGTTGCGCTGCTTTTCGCTGCACCGTGGCTGTTGCGGCGCTGGCCGCTGTCTACCGCAGTGATTGCCTGCGTCTTTATCTTCCTGTTGCTGCATACACTGGGCGCGCGCTGGATCTATTCCTATGTGCCTTATGACGACTGGGCGCGGGCGGTTGTCGGACATGACATCTCGTCCCTCCTAGGCACGACCCGCAACGGATATGACCGGCTGGTTCATTTCGCCTTTGGCGCTTTGCTGACCCTACCGATGGTGGAGATCGCCCGTAAATTCGGCGGCCTTGGCAGCGGATGGAGCCTTGTTTTTGCTTTCGCGTTCATCGCGCTGGGCAGTGCTCTCTACGAGATTTTCGAGTGGTTGCTTACCCTCATCGCCGCGGGCGAGACGGCGGATTATTATAACGGCCAGCAAGGCGACGTGTGGGATGCGCAGAAGGATATGGCGGCCGCACAAGTCGGCAGCGCCCTCGCTTTGATCCCACTCTTGCGCCGCCGTGACTGACGCCATATCGGCAAACTGCCCTAGCCAAAGGACCATGCCATGACCGACCTTCCCATCGAACGCCATGATATAAAGGGTTTCGACGGCCTGCCGATCGCGGTGCATGTTGCCGGCAAAGGGCGGGATATGGTGTTGATCCATGGCTATTTCTCCAACGCTTACACCAACTGGATTCGCTATGGCCATGCTGCCAAGCTGGCGGCGGCGGGCTTCCGCCTGATCATGCCCGACCTGCGCGGGCATGGGGAAAGCGGCAAGCCGCATGATGCCGCCGCCTATCCACCCGATGCGCTGACCGATGACGGTTTGGCGCTGATCGAACAAATGGGGCTGACCGATTATGATCTGGGCGGCTATTCGCTCGGTGCGCGGACCACGGTGCGGATGCTGGCGCGCGGCGCGACCCCGCGCCGGGTGATTCTGGCGGGTATGGGGTTGCGCGGGCTGGTGCAATCGCTCGACAATGGCGGCTATTATCAGAATGTGCTTACCAACCTCGGCACGTTCGAACGCGGCACGTCGCAATGGATGACCGAAGCCTTCCTCAAGACGACCAAGGGCGATCCGGTGGCCCTGCTTCATATCCTCAACACATTCGTCGATACGCCCGAAGCCGTCATTGCCAGTATCACGCAGCCGACCAAGGTCATCTGCGGCGCGGACGATCAGGATAATGGCGTGGCGCAGGAACTGGCCGATATTTTGCCCCATGGCAGCTATGCCGAGATTCCCGGCAACCATATGAATGCAGTCACCCGCAAGGAGATGGGGCAGACGATGGTCGATTTCCTGACCGCTTGACGGCGTATCACGGTCAGGTCACTCTCCCCTCATAAGCCTAATGAGGGGACTTCCCATGAAAATCGCCGTCTCGGTCGCTGCACTTGCGGCCGCTCTTATGATATCGCCCGCCATGGCGCAGCAGGTGCCTGCGCCGACGGCCGCCGAGGCCGACGCTTTCCTCGCCAAGGCGGAAAAGGCGATGTTCGACCATTCGCTGATTTCGAGCCGGGCCGCCTGGATCAATTCCACCTATATCAGCGACGACAGTGACGCTGTCGCCGCCTATTTCGGTGCGATCGGCACCACCATGACGGTCGATTACGCGCTGGAGGCGGCGAAATACGCGACCGCGTCGGGCCTGTCGGTGGAAACCAAGCGGCGGCTCGACCTGCTGCGCACCGCACTCACTTTGCCTGCCCCGACGACGCCGGGCGCATCCCAACAGTTGAACGACCTCTCGACCCGGCTGCAATCCACCTATGGCAAAGGCAAGGGCACGCTGAACGGTCAGCCGATCAACGGTAGCGATATCGAAGAGAAGATGGGCTCCAGCCGCAATCCGCAGGAACTCAAGGAAATGTGGCTGAGCTGGCACGATAATGTCGGCGCGCCGATGCGCGGCGATTATGCCAAGCTGGTCGATATTGCCAATGCCGGGGCCAAGGAACTGGGCTTTGCCGACACCGGCGCGATGTGGCGGTCGAAATATGACATGCCTGCGGACGACTTCGCCAAGCTGACCGACAAGATCTGGGCGGAGGTGAAGCCGCTTTATGACGAATTGCATTGCTACACCCGCACCAAGCTGAACGAGACATATGGGGCAGAGGTGCAGCCCGCGACCGGCCCGATCCGCGCTGACCTGCTTGGCAATATGTGGGCGCAGGAATGGGGCAATATCTATGATGTGGTGGCCCCGTCGGGCGCTGGCGACCTGGGTTTCGATGTAGGCGACCTGCTCAAGGCCAAGGGCTTTGTCGAAACCCGGCCCGATCAGGTGGATGGCCCCGATACGCCGGAAAAGCAGCGGCGCGGTTATTGGGAAAAGCAGATGTTCAAGATCGGCGAGGGCTTCTATTCGTCGCTAGGGCTGGAGCCGCTGCCCGCGACCTTCTGGGACCGCACCCAGTTCATCAAGCCGCTCGACCGGGAAGTCGTGTGCCATGCGTCCGCCTGGGATCTGGACAATAAGGACGACCTGCGCGTCAAAATGTGTACCAAGATCAACAGCGACGATTTCGTGACCATCCATCACGAACTGGGGCATAATTATTATCAACGCGCCTATAACAAGCATCCCTATCTCTATCTGGACGGGGCCAATGACGGCTTCCATGAAGCGATCGGCGATTTCGTGGCGCTGTCGATCACGCCCGATTATCTGGTGAAGATTGGCCTGCTCGATGCCGCCAAGGTGCCCGGCGCGGACAAGGATCTGGGGCTGTTGCTGCGACAGGCGATGGACAAGGTCGCGTTCCTGCCTTTCGGCCTACTGATCGACAAATGGCGCTGGGGCGTGTTCGACGGGTCTATCCCGCAGAATCAGATGCAGAAGGGCTGGACCGATCTGCGCCTGCAATATCAGGGCATCGTCCCGCCCGCACCGCGGGACGAGACGAAGTTCGATCCCGGCGGAAAATATCACATCCCCGGCAACACGCCCTATACGCGCTACTTCCTGGCGCGTATTCTGCAATTCCAGTTCTACGAAGCAGCGTGCAAGCAAGCAGGCTGGAAGGGGCCGCTCCATCGTTGTTCCTTCTATGGCAACAAAGATGTCGGGGCGACGCTCAACGCCATGCTGGAAATGGGTGCGTCCAAACCCTGGCCCGATGCCTTGCAAACCTTTACCGGAAGCCGAAATATTTCGGGGAAAGCGATGACAGCCTATTTCGCACCACTGCAAAAATGGCTGATCGCACAGAATAAAGGTAAGTCTTGCGGCTGGTAAATTCAGTGTAAAGTCTTTAAGGGCCGCCCCCCATGAACCCGGCGATCATCATCATTGCCCTGCTGTTCTTCACCAGTGTCATCATGGCACTGGCGATGGGGGTGGCGTGGCTGCATTTTGGCCGACAGCGGCATGTGTTGAGTTGGGCGCTATCCTATGCGGCCGCGATGGTCCAATGGTTGGCGAATGGCGGCGGTATCGCCCTTAACAGCGGCGGGCTGATGGCGCTGACAGCCTGTTGCATCGTCATCAGTAGTACATTGATGCTGGTCGGTGTGCGGCAGCGATCGGGTCGGCCCGTGCCTTGGCGCAGATTGATCGTGCTTGGCGCGCTGGTCAGCGGCGGAGGCATTTATGTATCGCTGATAGGCGATCGGTCGCTGCAGGGCATGGTCGTGCCGTCCTATGTCGCTGTGCTGATGCTGTGGGCCGCAGCGGCCTTGTGGCCTCGCAACCGCCGGTTCAGCGCCCCGGAGATGGCCTTTTTCTGCATGAGCCTGATGCTCGCGCTATTCGAGGTCGGGTTGGTCGTCAGCGCCGCCATGGATCTGGGGCGAGCACCGGGTCAAGGGTTGGCGCTGTATCGCGCCCTGCTGGGATTGGGACTGCCATCCATCTATGTCGGCCTTGGCGTCGCGGCAGTGATGGTCGTCGCTGGCGACCTTGCCCATCAACTGCGCAAGCAGATGCGGCACGATCCTCTTACCAATGTCCTGAACCGGCGCGGCCTGGATGAGGCGGCGGCGCGCGCAATGGCCCATGCCAACCGGCATCAACGCCCGTTGGCGCTGGTGATCTGCGATCTGGATGGGTTCAAGGCCCTCAATGATGGCCATGGCCATATTGCGGGCGACGCAGCGCTCTGTGGCTTTGCCCGACTGCTCGCCAGTGCGGTGCGTCGCGGCGATATTGTAGCCCGCATGGGTGGAGATGAGTTTGGGCTAGTGCTGATCGATACCGATGCCGCCGCCGCTGCGGATGTCATGGAGCGCGTGAGGGCTGAAATAGGCTTCCTTGTCCTGCCATATGCCCCCCAAACCGCCTTGCGGGCGAGCTTTGGCGTTGCCGAAATGATTGCCACGGATGACAGCCTGGAGGATATGGTCGCGCGCGCGGACAAGGCGCTTTACGATGCCAAGAAAGAGGGCAAGAACCGCGTCGCCATCTGGCGTGCGGCAGCCTGATCTGCGGCCACCTGATCAGCGGAAGGGCGGTTCGTTGAAGGCGCGCAGCTTGCGACTGTGTAGTTTGGCCCCTTCCTCGCGCAGCAATTCGCAAGTCATCAGCCCGACACGCAAATGGCCCGCAATTGCCTCTTCATAGAAGCGGTTGGCCTGTCCCGGCAGCTTGAGTTCGCCGTGGATCGGCTTGTCGGACACGCAGAGCAGCGTGCCGTAGGGGACGCGGAAACGATAGCCCTGCGCCGCGATCGTCGCCGATTCCATGTCGATACCCACCGCTCGCGACAGGCTGAATCGCAGCGCCGAGCTGGAATAGCGCAATTCCCAATTCCGGTCGTCGGTGGTGACGACGGTGCCGGTGCGCAGGCGACGGCGGAAATCCTCCTTGTCGCCACCGCCCAGCACCGCTTCGGCCGCGCTCGCCATGGCGACCTGCACTTCGGCGATGGCCGGGACAGGGATTTCGGGCGGCAGCATGGCGTCCAGCACCTTGTCGTCGCGCAGATAGGCGTGGGCCAGTACATAGTCGCCAATCCGCTGGCTGGGGCGCAGGCCGCCGCAATGGCCGATCATCAGCCAGGCTTCGGGGCGCACCACCGCGAGATGATCGCAGATCGTCTTGGCATTGGCCGGGCCGACGCCGATATTGACGAGGGTGATGCCGCTGCGATCAGGCGCGATAAGGTGATAGGCGGGCATCTGGTGCCGGCGCCAGGCGCTGTCGGCGATCATCCGCGCAGGGTCGGCGGTTTCGGACGTGACATAGACGCCGCCTGCCCCCGACAGGGCGGTGAAGCGGCTGCCCTCGCGCTTTAGCTCGGCGCAGGCCCAGGCCACGAATTCATCGACATAACGATGATAGTTGGTGAACAGGATATAGCGCTGCACATCCTCTGCGGGCGTGCCGGTATAATGTTTTAGCCGCGCCAGCGAAAAATCGGTGCGCAGCCCGTCGAACAGCGCCAAGGGCCGGTCGCCATCGGCATTGGGAATGAACAGCCCATCGGCGATTTCGTCGCCGATCTCGGCCAGCTCGGTCGCCGGAAAATGCCGCGCCAATTCGGTCGGCGGCGTGCCATCGAGTGCGCTGATGTCCAGCCCGTCCAGCACATAGGGGAAGGGGATTTGCTGGGTGCTGAGACCCGTTTCCACCTCGACGCCATAGTCGCGGACCAAAAGGTCAATCTGTTCGGCCAGATAGTCGGCGAACATCGCCGGGCGGGTGATGGTGGTCACATAGCGGCCGGGCTTCGACAGGCGCGCGAACGATCGGCCGGGCGGCGGCATGTCGCTTTCGCCATGATAGATTATCCGCAGTTCGGGATAGCAGAAAAGCCTTTCGCTGCGCGCGGTGGCCGCAGGCACGCTGCCGTCGCGGGCGTAGGCGCGCATGGCCTCACGCAGATTTTCGATGGACGTCTGATAGATATGGTCGAGTTGCGCGACCGTCGCCTTGCCGATGCTCTGTGTCATCGCCCCCTGTTACCGCCTTTGCGTGACGGAAGGAAGACGCTTGCTGCAACAAAGGCGCGCTGGTTGTCCAGCGCGCCTTCACAGTGATCAGAGCTGGCCCAACATATGGTCGGCCGAGGAAACCTTATAGTCGCCTGGTTCCTCGACGTTGAGTTCGGCGACGACGCCGTCCTTGACGATCATCGAGAAGCGCTGGCCGCGCGTGCCGAGTCCGAACTTGCTGCCGTCCATGGTCAGGCCGACTGCCTTGGCGAAATCGCCATTGCCGTCGGCCAGCATCGTCACCTTGTCGTCGGCACCGGCAGACTTGCCCCAGGCACCCATGACGAACACATCGTTGACAGCGGTGCAGGCGATTTCATCCACGCCCTTGGCTTTGAGCGCGTCAGCCTTTTCAACGAAGCCGGGCAAATGCTTGGCCGAACAGGTCGGGGTGAAGGCGCCCGGCACTGAGAAGATGGCGACGGTGCGGCCAGCGAAAAACTCGTCCGAAGCCACGGCTTCGGGGCCGTTTTGCGTCATCTTGGTAAAGGTCGTGCTGGGCAGGCGCTCGCCTGTGGCAATGGTCATGATCATATCTCCTGGCCTTGTGTCGGGCGGGAGGTCGGGCTTGGCGGTCCGACTGTCAAGGGGACAGAGCGTCATGCAAGCCGTCCTTGGCAATGCCGTGCGTCCGGCTATAGTCGGGCGATGGACCAGTCACGCTTCTATGGCGGGCATTTCCTGCTCGCGCTTCCCGGCATGGACGACATGCGCTTCGATCATTCGGTGATCGCGCTGTGCGTGCATGACGAACATGGCGCGCTGGGCATCGCCGTGGGCGAGGAAATGGAGGAGGTGCGGCTGCGCGACCTGCTCGAAAGTTTCGATATCGACGGCAGCGGCGTGCCGGACAGGCCCGTGCTGCGCGGCGGCCCGGTTGAGCCGCGGCGGGGCTTCGTGCTGCATTCGCTCGACTGGGCAGGACAGGACATGGTGCAGGTCGATGACCGCTGGGGCCTGTCTGGTTCGCTCGATATCTTGAAGGCGATCGGGGAAGGGCGGGGGCCGAGCCGCTATCTCGTGGCGCTGGGCTATGCCGGATGGGGCGCAGGCCAGTTGGAACAGGAGATGACCGGCGAAAGCTGGTTCCTGGCGCCGGGGGACACGGATATGCTGTTCGAAACGCCCGCACGCCGCAAATGGTCGGCTATCTTCGCGGCGATGGGCATCGATTCGTCGCATCTGGTGAGCGGCGCCGGGTCCGCTTGAGTGCCACAGGCGATAGGCACATAAAGACATCTTTATATTGCATTGCCATCAGGCCCGCCGCTTGGTAAAGCCCGGCCCATCGTCGCCGCCCGGCTCATGTCAGCGGTGCCAGCCTTTATTTGACTGACGGAGATATGCTCGTGGCCACCGTACCCGCCGCCAAGGCGCAGGATTATGTGATTGCCGATATCGGCCTCGCTGCCTTTGGCCGCAAGGAAATGGATATTGCCGAAACCGAAATGCCGGGCCTGATGGCGCTGCGCGAGGAATTCGGCGCGTCGCAGCCGTTGAAAGGCGCGCGCATCACTGGTTCGCTGCACATGACGATCCAGACCGCCGTGCTGATCGAAACGCTGACCGCGCTGGGCGCGGAAGTGCGCTGGGCGACTTGCAACATCTATTCGACGCAGGACCATGCCGCTGCCGCAATCGCCGCGTCGGGCGTGCCCGTATTCGCCATCAAGGGCGAAACGCTCCAGGAATATTGGGACTATGTCGAGCGCATCTTCGACTGGCACAATCATGAGTCCGGCGTTTGCAACATGATCCTGGACGATGGCGGCGACGCCACCATGTTCGCGTTGTGGGGCGCGCGGGTCGAGGCCGGTGAAGAATTGTTCACGCCGTCGAACGAGGAAGAGGAAATCTTCTGCGCTGTGCTCAAGCGCGTCCTGGCCGAGCGTCCGGGCTGGTTGACCAAGACCGTCGCCAGCATCAAGGGCGTGTCGGAAGAAACCACCACCGGCGTCCATCGTCTCTATGAGCTGGCCAAGAAGGGCAAGCTGCCTTTCCCCGCGATCAACGTGAACGACAGCGTCACCAAATCGAAGTTCGACAATCTCTATGGCTGCAAGGAATCGCTGGTCGATGCGATCCGTCGCGGCACCGACGTCATGCTGGCTGGCAAGGTCGCCTGCGTCGCGGGCTTCGGCGATGTCGGCAAGGGCTCGGCCGCTTCGCTCCGCAATGGCGGCGCGCGCGTGCTGGTGACCGAAGTCGATCCGATCTGCGCGTTGCAGGCTGCGATGGAAGGCTATGAAGTCGTGACGATGGAAGAAGCAGCGCCCCGCGCCGACATCTTCGTCACCGCGACGGGCAACGAAGCCGTGCTGACCGTCGATCATATGCGCGCCATGAAGAATATGGCGATCGTGTCCAACATCGGCCATTTCGACAGCGAGATCGAGATTGCGGGCCTCGCCAATATGAAGTGGACCGAGATCAAGCCGCAGGTCGACGAAGTCGAATTCCCCGATGGCAAGAAGATCATCGTCCTGTCGAAGGGTCGCCTCGTTAACCTGGGCAACGCCACCGGCCATCCGAGCTTCGTGATGTCGGCCAGCTTCACCAATCAGACGCTGGCGCAGATCGAGCTTTGGACCAAGAGCGAGCAATATGGCAACGACGTCTATGTCCTGCCCAAGCATCTGGACGAAAAGGTCGCCGAACTGCATCTGGAAAAGCTGGGCGTGAAGCTCACCAAGCTGAGCCAGCGCCAGGCCGACTATATCGGCGTGCCGGTCGAAGGGCCGTTCAAGCCCGACCACTACCGCTACTGATAATTGGTGATCCTCCCCTTGCAGGGGAGGTGGCTGGCCATAGGCCAGACGGAGGGGTGTCACCCTATCGATA